>CAZMRG010000065.1:0-17180 GCA_964568655.1 uncultured Ignavibacteriales bacterium
AGCGAACATTCTGTTAATAATTAATTTATTCATCCGGCAGTGCAGAATTGCCTGATGAATTTTGTAATAGAGTCATCATTAAATAAAATCATAATCAAAAGTATGAGAAAAATATTCATTCTGTTTGTTTTAGTTTTTGCTTTGGCTGAAACGGCTAACTCGCAAAATTTAATCCAGTCCAATTTTACCGGCGTAATGGGGTCCCTCAGGCGTATATTTTTATACAATGCGAACGGACGATTATGCTGAGACTAAAAAAATGATACTTATAAAATAGCTGATTGGATTCATATTAAATTGACGTTATACATATTCGTCCCCTCTAACAGTCCTGCCAGCCCGTAGGGGCTTAGGCGAGGGCAGGGGGAGTATACTAACTGTTTCAATTCAGAAATGTTTGTAAAATTTAAATTACTTAAATTTGCCGAAGTTCCATAAATGCAATTTTCATTAACTAACCAAAGGAATAAAATGAAGACAACCATTCATTTCGCGGCTATTGTGCTTGTCACGGTAGTTATTGTATATTCCTGCAACAGCGACTCCACCACAAACACCACTACTAACGGCGGCGGTAATTGCGTAACCAGTCTGAGCGGTCAAATTTCTAACTGGACGCATACAGGTAAAGTATCTTTGTATCTCGCAGTTTATGACTATACGCATGTGAACAGGTATGTTGTTGATACCGGCTCGATAAGCCCAACCGGCGCATTTTCAATAAATTTAACTACCCCTCCGACAGGGGGTTTGCTGACCCCCACAAGCGATACTTCATGCCATCCTTTGATAACTTATCCTGCGGGCGCTAAAATTGCTCTCGCTTCTTTTGAAATTTATGACAGTACAAATGCCCAGATTGGCGCGCTTCTAAGAAGTAATTACGATACGAGTGGAGTAGCGGCAGGCGAATTCGTTTCTGATTTTATTTATTCCACTGTAGCATATACGCAAAGCGGAACTGAAATATGTACCGATCTCCAGGATACAGCCAATTATTCTGCAAATGGCCAGGCATGCTGGAATAAAATAGTTGTTCTTTATACCGATGTATTCGCAGGCCATGCCACAAAGATCTCTGTAACTAATTCTGAACCCAACAGCAGCGGCGTATGGTATATTATCAGCTTTGCACAGGCTAAGCGAATTTTCTGATAATATTTACCTGATATTAATCGTGCTTCTCAGCTCTTCATAGAATATTATATTTAATAAATTATTTAAACCTGTCTTATTGTTTTCTGAGGCAGGTTTTTTTATTGTAAGTTATTGATTTTCTTGTAAAAAGCGGTTATGTTTGCTGATTCTATAAATTCATTTTTAAATCAAACGCCAATCGCCATGAAAAAAGTAATTCAGATACTGTTTATGCTGGTTATGTTTAACGTGGTTTCCTATTCGCAAATTGAAATCAAGTTCAAAGAATTTCCCAAAGGAACATTGAACGGAAACGACCTTTGGAAATTTGACGCTTCCAACAAAGGCAGCGAAAATCAAAATGTTTGCTTTACATTAGACGTAACATATAACGATACATTGTTATATAAAAGCTCAACTAAAAATTATTCAATTGCGGCCGGTGGATCAATAAACATTGATTTAAAATTCACAGACCCGCCGCTTACAAGCTGGTACAGCAATCAGAAAAAGGGAATGATAATCCGCGAGAACGATTTCCTTATCGGCGATTATAAGATATGCATGACGGCTTATGCGGCAAATACAAAGAACCAGCCGGATTTTGATAAACCGCTGGGGAATACATGCGTCAATCATACGGTCGAAAATTACGAGAATGATGCGGTGATGGAAATTAAAGCTAAGCAGCCCCCCAAAGGCAAGTTTACCCTCTCGGATTTATGGAATTTCACAACTACAAATAAGTCCAAGTCAAAACAAATTGTAGAAGTATATATATCGCTTACATATAACGGCGATGAAATGCTTGATGCATACTCCCGCGCCTTCAGCGTCAAAGCGGGGGAATCAGTTGACGAAGCCTTCACTTTAAAGCAATCGGTTTGGAATAATTTTAAAATGCAGACAATGAGAGACTCGATTCTAGCATCCGGTAATTTTCCGCCCGGCGATTATCATCTTTGCCTGACTGTAAGATCCGAGTGGTCGAAAAAAGAATTTGGCACAAATTGCATCGACCAGACCGTCGACCCCATAAAAAAAGATTCGGATAAATAAACGTCAATTAGATTTTTCCTTAAAGTAGACTTTCGTGCTACGACTCCGCGTCGTGGCACGAATATAAGTTGTATTGTGTAACTGCATTGAATTAAAGGATACAGTGGACTAAATGACCTGTTATTGCCCTTAGTCTATGGCTTAAATCGCACCTCCCCCTACCCCCTCCTGTCAGGAGGGGATAAAGATAAATGGGAAATAATAATGCATCTCCCCCTAACAGGGGGAGACACAGAGGGGGTGGCAACATCATCTTATCTTAATTGAAACTTTTACAAAAACCATGTATTATTGCTAACTTTCACTTCAACTAAACTACTACTGAATATTTTATGGACCAGCGTATCACTTCTTTAGAAAGAGAAAAAAGGGTTTTCAAACCCAATCCGAAATTTTCACGCAAAGCGCATATAAAATCTATGACTCAGTACAAGAAAATGTACGCTGAGTCAATTAAACATCCCGAAAAATTCTGGGCGGGCATTGCCGAAGAGCTGCACTGGTTTAAGAAATGGAAAAAAGTCCTGGACTGGAAAGCGCCGCACTCAAAATGGTTTGTCGGCGGTAAAATTAACATGAGTTATAACTGCCTGGATAGGCACATAACTTCATGGCGAAGAAATAAAGCGGCGATAATATGGGAAGGCGAAAACGGCGATACAGCTACTTGGACTTACCAGGAACTCTTCCGCCAGGTTTGCAAATTCTCAAATGCGCTTAAGAAAATGGGAATCCAAAAAGGCGACAGGGTTTGTATATATATGCCGATGATCCCCGAAATTGCAGTAGCCATGCTGGCTTGTACTAGAATTGGCGCTGTGCATTCAATTGTATTCGGCGGATTTTCAGCCTCTGCGCTTGTTGATAGAATTAATGATGCGGAAGCGAAAATGGTTATTACTTCCGACGGCTGTTACAGAAGGGGAGCGATAATAAATCTTAAAGCTAACGTTGATGAAGCTATGCCGAATTGCCCGACGATTGAAAATGTAATTGTTATGCAGCGCACCGGGCAGGAAATCCACATGCATTACGGCCGCGACCACTGGTATCATGAATTAATGCAGGGCGTTGATGATGTTTGTCCCGCCGAACAGCTTGATTCTGAGCATCCGCTTTACATTCTTTACACTAGCGGCACAACCGGAAAGCCAAAAGGAATATTGCATACAACAGGCGGTTACTCGGTTATGACATACATCACAACAAAATATGTTTTTGATCTGAAAGACGAAGATATCTATTGGTGCACCGCCGATGCAGGCTGGGTGACCGGCCACTCGTATGTAATTTACGGTCCGCTGCAAAACGGCGCTACCACTGTTATGTATGAAGGCGCTCCTAACTTCCCTAATCCCGACAGGTTCTGGGAAATAATAGATAAATACAAAGTAAATATATTTTATACAGCGCCTACCGCTATTCGCGCATTCATCAAATGGGGCGAGGAGTGGCCGCTGAGACATAAACTTGATTCGCTCAGACTTCTCGGAACAGTTGGCGAGCCAATTAACCCCGAAGCGTGGATGTGGTATTACAAAGTTATCGGCAAAGGCAAATGCCCGATTGTTGATACCTGGTGGCAGACTGAAACCGGCGCAATTATGGTAACTCCGCTTCCCGGCGCTACGCCGACCAAACCGGGAACAGCAACTCTTCCGTTCTTTGGAATACAAATGGAAGTTGTGGCTAAAGACGGCCACAAAGCTAAAGCTAATGAGGGCGGATATTTTGTTTGCAAACATCCGTGGCCGGCTATGCTGCGCACAATATGGGGCGATGATGACCGCTATAAGAAACAATACTGGAGCGAGTTCAAAGGCGTTTATTTTACAGGCGATGGCGCCAGGCGCGATAAAGACGGTTACTTCTGGATAATGGGAAGGGTTGATGACGTGATTAACGTAAGCGGGCACAGGATAGGCACAGCGGAAGTTGAATCGGCGCTTGTTGCTCACAAAAAAGTCGCAGAAGCCGCAGTTGTTGGCAGACCCGATGACCTAAAAGGCAGCGCGATATTTGCATTCGTAACGCTTGAAAGCAAATACAAACCCAGCGAAGAGCTAAACGCTGAGCTTAAAGAATGGGTTGTGAAACAGATCGGCTCGCTTGCCCGTCCCGATGAAATCCGCTTCACCTAAGCGCTTCCAAAAACACGCAGCGGCAAAATTATGAGAAGGCTGTTGCGCGAAATTGCTACTCAGGGGAAAGTCACCGGCGATACCACAACGCTCGAAGATTTTTCAACGCTTGAGCATTTGCGGGAAGACGAAGAGTAAAAGAAATGACTAATGACTAATTACGGGTTTCTTCTGTAGGGGCGGACCTATGTGCCTGCCTGCTGCAGGCAGGTCCGCCCGCTTTTGTGTTGCAGCGACGAGCAACTTTAATTGAATTGCGGATTTCGCCTGCCTGCCGAAGCCTCGGCGCAGGCAGGGATTTTTGATTTCGGAATAACTGATAAAAACTTGTTGAGGATCAAATCATGAAACAAATTATACTAACAATCATATTTTTAATATCTATAAGCTCTTCATCTTACGCTCAAAAATATCTCAATCTTGATTTTGATAAAACGCCGGGAAAAGATAAACCGGCTAGATGGTACACCGCCGGAAGCGGCTATGAAGTTAAGGTGGATACCGAAGTATTTTATTCAAATAATTCCAGCTTAAGAATAAAAGGCTTTACAAAAACCGAAAATGGCTTTGGAGTCGCCACTGGGACATTCCCTTTAAAGTATGCCTTAGGTAAAAAAATTAAGTTTACGGGTTATATAAAAACCAAGAACGTTAAAGATGGCTATGCGGGACTTTGGATGCGGGTTGACGGGCCTTCGCGAAAAACGTTGGCGTTTGATAATATGAATTCGCGCGGAGTAACGGGTACAACTGAATGGAAGAAATATGAAATCGATCTGGATTGCGACACATCTGCCATCAACATTAACTTCGGCTGTCTTTTTGACGGGACCGGCTCTGCGTGGTTTGATAAGCTTGAAGTTTCGTTAGATGGCGTTATGTATGCGGATAAAAAACCTGATGCTATAGTCCCAACGAATGCTGAGTTAAACTGGATCAAAAACAACAGCATAAAATTAAATACTGTAGAAGCAGGCAATGGATTTGATGACCTGCAGGGATTAAAAGATCTTATAGGCGGAGCGAAAATTATTGGGCTGGGTGAGGCAACTCACGGCACTCATGAAATATTTAAAATGAAACACCGCATGGTCGAGTTTCTTGCAAACGAAATGGGCTTTACAGTATTTGCTATTGAAGGCAATATGCCTGAAGCATACAAACTGAATGATTATATCCTCAACGGGAACGGCGACCCTAAAGAACTGATCGGCGGAATGTATTTCTGGACATGGGACACTCAGGAAGTGCTTGATATGGTTGAATGGATGCGGCAGTTTAACTCATCAGGTAAAGGTAAAATATTCTTTACAGGCTTTGATATGCAGACTACATCTGTCGCATCTCAAATTGTACAAAATTTTATAAACAGGAATGATACATCATTCGCGCAAGAATGTGAAATATATTTTAAGACGCTTAATGAATTAAACGTATATAATGTAAAGCAAAAAAGGACAGACAGCTCCGAAGCTTTCGTTGAAAATATGACCGGTACAATCCTGAACAGGCTGATAGATAATAAGAATAAATATTTCGAAACAAATCCCGCTGATACTGTTGAATGGGTGATCCAAAATGCCAGAATAGTTGCGCAGGGAAGTAAAAGAAACCCATCCAGAGATAAAGATATGGCTGATAATATTGAGTGGATACTTCACAGCTTTCCTGAGGGAACTAAAATGGTTTTGTGGGCTCATAATTACCACATCTCAAGAGCGCCCGGGGCTATGGGTGATTTTCTTAATAAGAAATTCGGCAAAGATTATTTACCCATAGGATTTTCAATAGGGAAAGGAAAATACCGCGCCTATGAATATTCAGATAATGTTAACTGGGTTCACACGCTTAATGAGCCTTACCCGGGAAGCTATGAATATTATTTTCATTCAACAGGTTTGCCTTATTTCATTCTTGACCTAAGGAAGTCTGATGCATCAGTATCTGAAAGTTCTTTTTTAAAAAAACCAATGGACTTCCGTTCAATCGGCGCAATGGCAATGGACGAACAATTTGATGAAACGCCTTTAACGGATTATTTTGACGGAATAATTTACATTGATAATACCACCAATACAATTTCGCTGCGACCACACAATTAAAGCAATTACTAATGACTAATTACTAATTGCTAAAATCCCTTTTCACCTCATCGCCGCTCGCCAAGTCTCGCTCCCCCTCTCCTCTCAGGAGAGGGGCCGGGGGGTGAGGATCTTTACCCTGATCCCAATCAGCCGCAGCAAACTGTTTTGAAATTCATAAAACTACGTGTCGCGGTTTTCTTTGTGTCTTCGTGTCTTTGTGGCATATTTTTCTATGAACCGGTTTCAGCCTCGTTTTCATTTTTTCTTAATACCGAATTCACGGTATTTTTGCTTTCCATTTTTTTTAAATATTTAATTATATTTGAGTAACCAAAGGGAATTAAGCTTCATAGGCAGATGAAGCTTGTTCCCTTTTTTATTAAACATTTCTGAATATTACTGATGAAAATGATATGCATCCTTATTGTTTTCTTGTGCTGTTCCTTGGAAGCGATGGCACAAACCGATTCAACATTTGTAACTGATGATGTTGAAGTTCAAACTACCCTGAAACCAAACGATGTTTATTCCTTTAGCGGAATGAATGGCGTAACGGTTACTTCGGATTCCTTAAAGATATCCAATTCTTTTGAAAATCTTCAGTTCTCTTTGAATGACCTCCAAAAAGTTCGCGTTCAGTCAGGCACGCTTAGCAAGCAGGGATTGATCTATATTGGCGGCGGCGGATTCCTGTTAGGATTTTTTACAGGTATGCTTTCGGGAAGCAGCGAAGACAAAGTCGGATGGGGACCGGGACTGCTTAGCGGCGTGATCATCGGCGGCGTGAGCGCCATGGTAGGCGGTTTAATAGGCGCAAGCTCTCCGGTGTTTGATGATTGCAGCATCGGGAAAGTTTCTAATGATTCTAAAAGAGATATGCTGATTGGTTTCTTTAAGAAACACAAAATCGAACAATAAAAGAATAAAAATTTGTTGAGATCAAGCGCGAAAGCGATTGATCGAAATCCCGCTCTGCGGGATCATTCCCGCCCCGCATCAAGTGCGGGGTAAACTCCGGCGGGAATCTTGGTTTTAGAAATTCTTTGAAGCTTAAACCCCCATCTATGATTTATTTATAATCCAGAATCTCTTTTCAGTTATCGTATATTTTGTATCCAAGTTCTCAACCCCCTCTACGAGTCTTCGACTCGAAGAGTCGTAGACCTTCAAAAAAGTGGTACATCCGCTTGCGGGGAGAAGGGGGGATTGTAAAAAACCTAAATTTTAAATTCCCCCTTTTCTGTATTAAAGGGGGGAGTGAATCTACCAGTCGGAATGTATCACAATTGAAATAACATTTTGGGGTTTGAAAAGAATCTTGTCGGGGGTTTATGTTTTAACCCGATTCTCAATCCGAGGCAGACAGTTTGGTAATCTATCTATTACATACCTGTTTTTAAACTAGAAAAAAATATATTGACATTAAGTTGAATTAATATTTAACTTTGCAATTCTATAATTTCAAACTTAATGGATTCCCGCCGGAATTTACCCCGCACTTGATGCGGGGCGGGAACGAGGAAAAAATATATGCCTGAACCTAAAACTAAAAAAACCGACGCAAGCGTACTGAAGTTCATTAATTCTGTTGGGGATAAAAAACGAAAAGATGACGCTCTTGTTGTGCTGGATATTATGACCAGCGCTACAAAACATGATCCCAAAATGTGGGGGAGCTCTATTATCGGATTCGGAGAGTATAAGCTTAAATATCCGAGCGGCAAAGAAATGGACTGGCCCATCACGGCGTTCTCGCCGCGCAAACAAAGCCTGGTTATTTACGGCGTGCCGCACTCTGATAAGCTCTACAAAGAACCCGGTAAGAATAAAAAAGCCAAGGGTTGCCTGTACATTAACAAGATCGAGGATGTGAACGTTAAAGTTCTTGAAAAGATGATAAAAGAAGCGATGAAAAAAGTCAAAAGTGAAAAGTGATCCTTCGACGGAGTTTATCCCGCACTTGATGCGGGGCTCAGGAGGCAAAATTCACATTAAGTTCTTGATTTGGTTTAACTTGTAACTTGAAACCTGCCAACCTGCAACTATACTCAAATTACATGCCAAACCTTGCTGTAAACATATGTATAAATTTTTGGATTGTGCATACAACAGACGTATATTATATTTGCTGCAGATGGTTTAGGAGAGCTCCCATCCACCGTATCAAAAACTCTCAAGTGGGGTGAGTAGACGTGAAAGCCGTACGAGGGGCCCCGCTACCCGTCTTAACTGGCCAGTTAATGTCGCGTTTCGAAGGAAACAATAACTAGTTCATTAAATTAGGACCCGCGGGTCTGATTTTTAAAACCCGTAAAAAAGTTTCTGATCAATAAGATTAAACCTTAAAGGAGAACAGAAGGCCCACAGAAAAACAAAAGCTTAAATATCAAAAGAGTATTATAAAGAGAAGTGATGCGATGTAGTGAAAATTGCGCTATTTTATCAATTCACTATTTCACTATTTTTTATTAGCTGTCAAATATCTCATTTCTTCACTATTTTTGTATAAGTTAACTAATGGGTTCCCTGGGGCAGGGAATTACAATATTGAAAAATATAATCTATACCCTATTATTTTTGCTGATATCTACGGTTAATCTTTTTGCGCAGTACGATCCGAATATGTATTACATGGGTGGAATGAAAATATGGCAAAAAGAAAAAGGCAAAACTGTTACTTATACGTTTGAAAATAAGAACTTTGTTTATGTAGTGGATGATTCATTGGTTGTATCGCCCTCAAAATATAAATATGCGGTTCATTTTAACGACATCAAAAAAATGGATTTTGTGCATAGCGGAGTAAACTGGGGAGTAGTAGGGATATTTTCATTTGTGGGTTTTATTGGAGGGGCGCTTGTCGCCGGTTTCGATGTTGGGGGCAGTGGGGGCCGGCAAGTATCGTTCAGCCAGCGATTGAGTATCGGGATTCTGGGAGGCGTAGTTTTCGGACTGGTTGGAAGCGCAATTTCACTGGCTGTTCCTCATGACAACGAATATGATTTCACTGAATACCGTTTTGATGAGAAAAAGAAATTTATTTTAGAAGCTTTGGACGCTAATAAAAAGTAATATATTTTTATTAATTCCGCTATTGCAGGATCTATGTTTATTAAAAATGCGGTGTGTAGTTTGATCTTTATTTGTTTATATTCAATGAATTTATTCGCTCAAAGCGATTCAAATTATTTTTATGTAGGCGAGTTTAATATTACTCAAAAAGAAAACGGTAAGCTGGTATCTTATAATTTCAAGGATAAGAATTTTGTTTTTATCAATAATGATACAGTGCGAGTTTCTCCTTCTAAATATAAATACTCCATAAGTATTGGAGATATCAGAAAGATTGGTTTTATACATCACGGCACGAGTGGCGCTGTTTTAGGTTATAGTTTTCTTGCCGGCGCAGTTTTAGGATTACTTGGGGCGAATATTGCCTTAAATGATGGTCCCGGCGGATCTTTAGGAGGTTCTCTTGCAGGCGCATTCGGAGGCGGGGTGATTTTTGCCGTCATTGGAGTTGGTATTTCGTCGATCTTTTCGCATGACGTTAATTATGATCTCACTAAGCTTTCCATCGATAAAAAAAGAGCGATGTTACGGGAGGTTTTAAATAGCAACAGGTTTTAAGTAAATTGGTAACTAAATAAATATTTTAAAAACCAAAATAATGGATTCCCGCTGGAGTTTACCCCGCACTTGATGCGGGGCGGGAATTAAAACACATATGGATGCAGCGCTATTAGTAATTTGTATACTGGGTATTCTTCTCTTCGGACTCTATGTCTTTATGATAGTCAAGACTTCTATGGATGATGTTAAAGCAAAGAAACTTGAAGAGCAAATGAACAAAAACGGAAAAGCTTGAAGGTAGTCCAAAGAGAAATAATCCTTTCGCCAAAAAAACGGGGGTTCCATCTTATCACAAATGAACTGCTCAAAGAGCTTCCGGAGCTTAAGGAGTTCAAGGCGGGCATCGTGCAGTTCTTTGTAAAGCATACTTCGGCATCGCTTACCATAAATGAAAACGCCGATCCTGATGTAAGGGTTGATATGGAAACGCATTTCAATAAAATGGTTCCTG
Source organism: uncultured Ignavibacteriales bacterium (assembly GCA_964568655.1). Taxonomy (GTDB): domain Bacteria; phylum Bacteroidota; class Ignavibacteria; order Tepidaquicellales; family OLB5; genus CAWFKW01. The sequence goes on from CAZMRG010000065.1 coordinate 10,506, forward strand.
AAACTGCAAGCTATTACCTTCATACGCTTGAAGGGCCGGATGACATGACTTCCCACATAAAGGCTTCAATTCTGGGCGCGGCAGTAACGGCGCCTGTAACCGATGGCAGGCTGAACCTGGGCACATGGCAGGGCATTTATCTTTGCGAACACCGCAACAACGGCGGCAGAAGGAAAATTCTTGCGACAATTTTCGGCGAGGTCAATAAATAATTTAACCGGTAATTTATATGGGTGGAATATTTTACGATTATCTAATCGATATTGCTCATGCTTTAGAAGATGTAAGCTTTGCAATAATGATATATGGCGCGGCGCTGGCGCTCCTGCATTTTATCAGGTCGGAGCTTAAACGGCTTACTAAAAAATATGACATATCTGTTCTTGATGTTATCAGGCATGACTTCGGTTATTATATATTATTAGGGCTTGAATTTCTTATTGCCGCCGATATTATCGAGACAATACTCAAGCCTACAGCTGAAGAGCTGATAGAGCTTGGCGGAATAGTCTTGATAAGAATTTTACTCAGTTACTTCCTGAATAAAGAAATTGAGCAAATTAAAAAATTGGGAGCCGGTTCAAAAGCAAAAGAAAGTTGAGTTAATAAAAACAGATGGCGCTAAAACACTGGAAAACTATTTCGGGCGAAATAAAATTTAAAAATCCCTGGTGGACATACATTGTGGAAAAGTATATGATAGGCGACGGAAGGGAAGGCGAGTATCATATCTGTCATACAGCCGGATCAGCGTTTACAATTCCTGTTCTTGAGTCCGGAAAAATTCTTATGGTAAATCAATACCGCTATCTCAGCAAGCGCGAGAGCATTGGATTCCCCGGGGGCGGCATTAAAGAAGGCTCTACTCCCGAAGAAGTTTCGAGAAAAGAGCTTATCGAAGAAACGGGGATGGACGGCGATTTCGAGAAGGCGGGATTTTTCAATCCATATATAGGCGTTACTGATGAGGTATGCCACGTTTACATCGCAAGGAACCTTAAACCATCAGCTGAGTTTACCAAAGACGACCATGAAGAGTTTGAACAGGTAGAGCTTACTGTAAGCGAGCTGCAGGCAAAGATCAGGTCGAATGAAATTTTTGACGGGATGACGCTTGCCGCGTGGGCGCTGGCTGAAAAGTATTTTATTTAGGTATCTGTTTCACAAGCTCGTCAATCTGCTCAAGCAGCCATAACCTCACACCGAAAATGTTCAGCTTAAGATCGGTCACATCTTTGCGGAGCTTATCAACCATAAACAGAAAATCTTTTTCGCCGCGCGATTCCCTGATCTTTATCAGCTGGATCAGGTATTTCAGGAACGAGTAGAACAGGTCGCGCTGGTCATCAGTTATCAGTTTTTCTCTCTGCAGGTAATGCCTGAAAGAATCAATAGCTGAAAGAGCCTGTTCATCCATCCCTAATTCATAAAGCAGCCTGCACTGAATTATTTTTACCTGTTCCTTCATAATGAAGTTGGAGAAGTTTGTCTTTGCAAAGAACCCAAGCGCCTTTTCAGCGTTGCCGCTTTTTTGCTCGATGGTGCCGTAACTGAAATTAAGTGCATTGGTCATCTCTTCTTCAGGGAGGACGTGTTTATATTTTTCAACGAACTGTTTTGCCCACTCAAATTCTTTAACGGAGCAGGCAGATTTTACGAAGTTCACAAATTCGAAATAAGACATACTGCTTTCATCCTGGATGCCCAGCTCGAGCGATTCTTTATGGTGCTCGAAGGCTTCAATATAATATGAATAATCTCCTTCGGTCATCAGCTTGTGAGCGATGAACCCGAACAGATGTACAAATATAAAACGGCGGTCTACCAGAGTAAATTCATTTAGGTAAACATTTTTCAGCCTTACAAGCTCGTCGTAATATTTTCTTTCTTTCTTAAGCAGAAGGTATATGCTGTTTTTATAAACTGAGAGTATCGGCGGTTCTTCGAATCCTCCTTTTTCTTTTTCATTTTTTTCAAGGAACTCCAGCGCCTCTTCAAACATCCTCAGCGAGTAATCGACGTTGTTTTGTCTTGTCTCGTGTATCATGGTTGAATAGAACCTTAGCAGTTTTATCAGCGAGTATTTCAGGAACCTGTCGAACTCTTCCTGCATAAGTTCAAGCTGTGTGTTGGGGGCAAGGTCAAATAAATTTATTCTGTACTCCGCCATGAGCCTGTATTTATTGAACCAGTAAACTTCATCTTTATATTCTGCGCCCTCGTTTATCTCATTTATCTGTTTATACTTTTGTTTGAAAATATTATAAAGCTTCTTACCGGTGAGCTCATTAAGGATCCTTGTATCGCCTGAATCAACCAACTCTTCATAATGTTTCATTGCCAGGAATTTTTCAGAGATCTTATACAGATCAGAAATAACGTTGTTTATTTTATGGTAGTCGTATGTATCCTTAGGAAATAATTTCTTAAACAGTTTTTCTGTTGTCAGGTTCCTGTTGTCAAACGCCGGATGGTATTTTGAAACCGCTTCGAAAAGCCTGATAACATTTTCATTCTTATTGAAATAAGGGGAGGCGACAAATTCTCCAAACCGCTTTATTTCTTTACGGTCAAGCGACTTAAGTACTTCAATTAGCTTATAATTTTGCATTAAAAACCCGCATTATTTTCTAATTACTGTTCTATGAAAATAACTAAAAAACACGTAAAAATCACAGAAATAATTGATTTACGGTATACCGGTATACAAGTAGCGCTGCTTATTTCTCTAACTTCCCGATATTTTTTCTTTGCACATACTCCATGCTATTGCGTAAGTTTGTACCCAATATGGCGATAGTGATGCTTCCAATATTTCAAAAGTTTACCCCCATTAACTTCCTGGATGAAGAAGCGTCGTATCGCCATACGAAATTCTGAATTTTGAAGTTTTGGGGGTATTTTATTTGCTATTAGAACAAACAGTTAAACATAGAGTAGATAAAGTGATTGTTTTAAATCATTTACATTTAATGAAAAAGGAATTATCTTTCAAAACAAAGAATTATTCAATCATACCATCTCAATCTCTTAGCATTGGAGCAAGAAACCAAATCCCTGATTTTACCTTAAGCGGAGATTCACAAAATAAAAATATTAGTTTTTCCGGAATCTTTTCCGGTCATCGTTTGTCATTTAGGAATAAATGCGAATGACAGTGACGAATCGGACGGCATGATATAGTAAAATTATTGTTCCATAATTTATATAATCTAATAAATTCATAAACTAAAGGAGAAAAAATGAAATTCAAAATCTTTCTTGTTGCATGTTTAGCAGTTCTTATAACATCGACTTCTTATTCTCAATTAAAATTAGCAATAGGCGGTGAAGCCGGTATCAACATCGCTAATTTCACCGGAACACCGGACCCTTCTACAAGCACCAGGACAGGGCTCATTATTGGCGCAGATTTTTCGATGGGTTTTACTAAGTATATTGCTATTCAACCCGGATTAAAATTTATAATGAAAGGTGCATCTAACAGCAGTGCAGCTGGAAGTGTAAGTGATAAACTTAATTATTTAGAAATCCCGGTCCTGTTAAAAGTAACATTTCCATTGACTGAAGTATCGCCATACTTAATTGGCGGACCGGTTCTTGCAATAAATATGTCTGCAAATGAAGACCAAACCCCAACAGGCGGAACAACAACAACTGTAGATGTAAGTAACGATATAAGCGGTACCGACTTTGATTTATTGGTTGGAGGCGGTGTTGGTTTTAAAGTAGCTCCCAGAATGGATATCTTTGCTCAGTTTGGATATTCTTTTGGGCTGTCTAATATTTTAAAGAATTCAACAACAAATACATTAAAGAACAACGGCATTCAACTTACAGCCGGTGTAATGTTCCATCTTTAAAAATAATTCTTCCTCCTAACTTTTGACGTAATGGCGCAAATGCTTAGAAATAAGTTTTGCGCCTTTTTTATTGCCTGTTCAGACCGACCTTAATTCTACATTAACATTCATTAAATTATTATCTATTTTTGGCGTTAAGCTGAACAATTATTTCAGACCGCAGATATTTGGGTAAGGTAGTTAAAATAGATCTGAAGCAGATTTGGAGCGACTTTGTAAGAGTCTATCCGACCGCTTTGAATAAAATTGTAAGCAGGTGGCAGCTATCGCTTGTGTGCATCTTCATTATCATCTCCGTGTTTTATCTTGATGATTCAATAAGAGATTTCATTATCTCAATTAAAAATGGTTTTGCTTCAGACGTGTTTGATTTCGGCCGATGGTACGGCAATGGCGCGCTGACGTTGTATTTATTTATCGCGCTATATTTCGGCGGGCTCTTCTTCAAGCAATATAAAGTACGCGATACAGGCCTGCTGGTGGGAGAGGCTTACATCTATTCAGGAATAGTTACATTGCTGTTCAAATCATTATTCGGCAGGTGGAGGCCGTACACTAATCACGGCGACTTTGCTTTCAGCGGATGGAACTGGGATAACAACGATATGTTCTCATTCCTATCCGGACATGCCGCCGTTTCGTTTGCGCTTTCTGCGGCGCTCGCTTCATCTACAAAAAATATTTATCTCAAGTCGTTTTATTATTTGCTGGCTGTGATAACATGCCTCAGCAGGATATACCATAACCAGCACTGGCCATCAGACGTTGTTGCAGGAGCAATCAACGCTTTGCTTATTACCGGGACGCTTGTTTCATTGCGCAAACGCCGTGTAGCCGCTGAGGATATTGTATGAGCGGGAGTGGGCATAAAGTCTTTCTATCGGCAAAGTGGGAGAATCTGATTTTAGTTACATATAAAACCGATCCGGAATTCCTAAAGCCATATTTGCCTGAAGGCCTTGAGCTTGACATAATTGAAGGCGGCGCGTTTCTGAGTCTTGTAGCGTTTGATTTTATTGATACAAAAGTTAAAGGGATCCATATTCCATTTAACGTAAACTTCCCTGAGATAAATCTGCGGTTTTATGTTAAGAACAAAGAACAACGCGGCGTAGTGTTTGTAAGAGAGTTCGTTCCTAATCACCTTACCGTTATCGGCGCAAATATATTCTTCAATGAAAATTATAAATGCATAAACATGAAGAATGAAATTTCATTTGGCGAAGAAATAATTTTGATGCATACAATAGAAATAAATTCAAAAGAGTACTACATTAAAATCCAGGGAAAAAACAAACCCTTCATGCCTGCTGAAAATTCCGCCGAGCATTTTTTCAAAGAACATGAGTGGGGATTCGGAACAACGCGCTCGGGCAAAACGCTGATGTACAGAGTCGAGCATCCATGCTGGGAAGTTTATCCTGTAACGGATTTCGAAACTAATATTGATTATGGCGAGGTGTATGGCAATCATTGGAAATTCCTGAACGGGCATAATCCGTATAACATAACATTTGCCAAAGGCTCGGCAATAAAAGTTTACGAGGCCGGAACTTTTTGAATCTAAAAGGGGTATTTCTTATAGTCCGTCCGTTATAAATATAAATTTGGAACTGCCCGAATTTATAATTAAATTTCGTTTCGCCCAAATTAAATTACCACAATATTGCGAAATTCTGCTAAAAATAGCTTTTTAAATGTAGAATTGCGGGAAATAAGCGACCGCTTTTCTATCTATTATGTTAACAGCGCTATCAAAAAAAACACTTTTGCCGAAGATGTTAAGGTAGGGCTTTTAGCTATAAATAAATTTTTGCTGCCGAAATATTTTTATGATGCGGCAGGGTCTGCCTTGTTTGAGAAGATATGTGAGACGCCGGAATATTATGTAACCCGTACCGAAGCTGAAATCCTTAAAAGACATTCAAATGAAATCTATAATATTAACAAAGGCAAGAGCGTAATAATTGAACTTGGCAGCGGAACGTCTGTTAAGACAAGGTACATTATAAATTCTTTTATATCAAACAACGGAGGATTAACTTATATCCCGATAGATGTATCAGATATCATAATCCCAAGTTCTGAACTGCTGCTTGATGAATTTGAAAGGCTTAATATAAAAGGAGTGCTCTCTGAATATGAAGAGGGTTTGCAAACAGCCGACTCAATTTCAGATAAACCAAAGATGATTGTCTTCCTTGGTTCAAGTATAGGAAACTTTGACCTTCACGATGCCAAAGAGCTTGTTGTGAGAATAGGGAAGATAATGAAAAAGGAAGATACATTTCTTATCGGTTTCGACCTGGTTAAAGATGAAGCGGTTTTGAATGCGGCTTATGATGATGCTGCGGGAGTTACCGCTATGTTCAATATAAATCATCTTCAGAGGATTAACAGCGAGCTTGGCGGCGAATTTGATCTGCGTAAGTTCCGGCATAAAGCTCTTTTTAACCGCGAAGAGAGCAGGATGGAAATGCATTTAGTTTCAATGGATGAACAGGATGTTTGTATACACGAGATAAAAGAAAAAATTCATTTCCAAAAAGGCGAAACTATCCACACAGAAAACTCTTACAAATTCACGGACCAAATGATAAACGATATAGCCCAAAATGCAGACTTAAAAGTTCTGAACAAATGGAACGACAGCAAAAATTATTTTGCGCTCTGTATGATGGGTAAGGAGTGAAGAGTGCCAGCCATAGGCAGACAAGTTATCTTTGACCTATGAGGTATTGTCGTTTATTCGAAACTTCCAATTCGTAATTCTCAATTGTCCTTACGCATCCTTGGCGCATCTGAATCCGCT
>CAZMRG010000066.1:0-16996 GCA_964568655.1 uncultured Ignavibacteriales bacterium
TTGTATCAGAATTATCCGAACCCGTTTAATCCGGCGACGGTTATAAAGTTTTCCGTACCGGCAAACGGCAGACGCCAGACGCAAAACGTAAAACTGATAATTTATGATATCACGGGCAGGCAGGTTGCCGCGCTTTTTGACCGACAGGTTCAGCCGGGGACTTATGAAGTCGAGTGGGACGCCCGTAATTATGCATCAGGAATTTATTTTTATAGTTTGATAAGCGGGGATTACAGAGAATCCAAGAAGATGGTTCTTATAAAATAGATTATCAGATTATCAGATTTAAGATTAACAATATATTTTCTGTAGGGGCGGACCCGTGTGCCTGCCTGCTGCAGGCAGGTCCGCCCTAATTATTTAAAAAAGCAAACCAAGATTCCCGATCAAGTCGGGAATGACAAATTATAAAAAAAGGCTGCTTTTAGTAACTCCGAACAGTTTACCCGCCCTCCGGCGGGCTGTTCGGAGTCTGAGCGGCCCTCCAAAGGCGGGCAGGCAGCTCGGACTTACATAAAACAAACCAAGATTCCCGATCAAGTCGGGAATGACAAATTATAAAAAAAGGCTGCTCAAAATGGGCAGCCTTTAATAGAATTAAGATTCATCCGATGACCTGCCTGCAGCAGGCAGGCGATGGAGTCATCGGATGAATATGTGCAACATTTAATTACTTCACCAACACCATTTTCTTGGTGTTAACATAATCAGCGGATTCAAGCTTATAGAAATATATTCCGCTGGGATAGTTAGACGCATCAAAATTTACTTCATAGTTACCGGGTTTCAAATTCTGATTTACCAGTACTGCAATCTGTCTTCCTAATACATCGTAGACTATCAGTTTCACGTTTGACGTCTCACTTCTCACGTTCGCAGGCACATCAAATTTTATGATGGTAGTTGGATTAAACGGATTCGGATAATTGTTATAGAGCGAGAAATTATCCGGAACAGAAGTTGATATCCGCTGGATGCCTATAGGATTAGCCACAAAGCTGACGATAAAGCTGTTAGTTGACTGTACAGAATCAACGCCATTATAAACCCAAGTACGCCATGAACAGCGGACCGAATCTCCTGTTAAGCCTATAACATTGGCAAGCGTATCAAGAAAACTTTTCCTGATGCTTATAATTGTATCAGCTCCTGAATTATTGCTTGAATAACTATAATCAAAGCTGCTGCCAAGCTTCCTGAACTTAATTTTGTATGTTATCAGCGGAGCTGTTACGGATTTGGTCCAGGTAAAATCAACAGTCGATGGGTCGTTTGGCGATGTAACAATTCTCGTAAAAGACGGCGGCGATACAATTGAAAAAGAATTCATATTCGCTCCGCGCACTTTTATATAATTTACTTTTGTAACCGAGTCGCTTCCGAATGAATTTGATATCCTGAGTCTTGCCGTATAATAACCGGGTGTTGTATAAATTACCGCCGGATTTTGCGTAGCGGCGTTTGGCGGGTTGCCGCCGGCGAAGGTCCAGTTCCAGCTAGTCGGGATACCTGCGGAATTATCCGCATAATGCACGCTGCCGCCATACATAATTGAAAGGCTATCCGCAGAAAAGCTGCAAATAGGCGTACCGCTTACATTCGTACATCCGTTAGATGTCATAATAGGAGCGCGGTAAGTGGTCAGCGCCGCTGTTATTCTTGAAACCTGCCCCATTGTGAAAATGTTCATGCAGCCGTCATCGGTATAATCCATGTAATTCATAAACATGACGCCGGGATAACTTGCCGAGCAGCTATCCGTTTTCGGGAATCCCGGGCAGCCGTAATTTTCGGAACCCTGGTTTGGAGTATCGGCAACCTGGTCCGAGCCTGTGCACGCGCCGTTATCATCGCCCCAGATATGTATCAGGTTCAGCCAATGCCCAATTTCATGGGTCGCGGTTCTTCCCAAATTGTACGGTGGCTGAACGTTTCCAACCGAGCCGTATGCAGTGTAAAGTATAACCACGCCGTCGCTGGCAGCGGGACCGCCGGGGAACTGGGCATAGCCCAGCAAATTATCGCCAAGATTACATACCCAAACGTTCAGATATTTATTCCTGTCCCATGCGTCATCGCCGCCAAGAGCTGTATATTTTACAAAATCATTATCGGTGAAAGACTGGACTGTCGTTTGCACTCTCCTGATACCGAGCGTAGGATTACCACTCGGGTCCCTGTGCGCCATGCAGAACTGTATCTGCGCATCGCCGCCGACCGGCTTGAACGGAGCGGGAGTGTTCGAAGTATCAAGATTATGTCTCCTGTAATCAGCGTTGAGCACATCTATCTGCGAGTATATCTGGTCGTCAGAAATATTCTGCTGCGCAGTATTATATACGACATGCACTATTACAGGAATTGTCACAACAGTTCCCGGATGGAACAAACCGGAGGTTTTTTCATGATCCTGAGTAAATTCATTCAGAGCCTCGCGGTTCTTTTTGTATTCGGGGTAAAGCTTTATCAGGCGTTCATAGTTATCCATAGTGGCGCATGTTCTGTGGTCGGGGAAAACTCCGGATTTGAGCGGAGCCGTTCCGTCATGGAGGTCAAATAACGGAGGCGCCGCCGGCCCAAAACTGAAGGCGTTAAATATGAAATATCCCGCGGCAAGGAGAAAAACAAAAGCCGCTAAATTGAATAAATATCTTTTCATAATTAATTTAAATAATTTCTTTAGCTTTAAAATATTCCATTAATAAATTGAAATACCCGGGAGCGTTCCTCCAAAAGCTAAAAGCCTTTTCGCCCCAAAATAAAATTCCTGTATAAGGATAAAAATTAAGCCTGCCATAAAACGCTTATAACAGGCTTAAAAATAATCTCTAAAAATACTCATCCGATGACCTGCCTGCTGCAGGCAGGCGATGGAGTAATCGGATGAGAAAAAACGATTACTTTATCAATATCATTTTCTTAGTATCATTGAACGTACCTGCTTCTATCTTGTAAATGTATAATCCTGATGCAAGATTTGAAGCGTCGAAGTTTATATCATAATAACCGGCATCCTTATTTTCATTTACCAGGGTCTCAACAAGTTTTCCAAGTATATCATATACTTTTATCGTTACAAACGCCTGCTTCGGGATCTGGAATTTGATAGTTGTGGTCGGGTTGAACGGATTAGGATAATTCTGGTTCAACGCGAACGTCATAGGAACTCCAGTTTGCGTATGGTTAACTCCGGTCAATGTTCCGCAGTAGTCGGTTAGCGTTATATCATCAACCCACCAGCCCTGGCCCTGCACGCTCGGGTCGCTGGTAAGGCGGAAGCGCACTTTAACCTGGCTGGAACCGCCGGTTAAATTAGTGATATTAAACGATTGCTGTGTCCATGTGAGATTCGTTCCAGTATAAGCTGCAACTGACTGCCAGGTTGTTCCGTTATCCGCAGAAACCTCAACGTTGCAGAAATCATAAGTATTCTCAACGTCATATCTTTGCCAGAACGTAAGGAACATTACAGGCGAAGATGATGAATTGATCGGGGCGGCCAGAGTTAAAGAACCATTTGCATTAGCAGCATAAGGAGCATATGCGAATGAATGTGAAGCTGAATGATACGAATCTGTGTGCACCGACCATGAGCCTGTTGTCGTCCAGTTGCCGATACCGCTTTCTGCGTTATCGCTGATAGCAACCGTACCGGCGCCTACCATTACATAAAAATCCTGCGTATAAATAGTAGTTGTATCAAGCTTTATCTTCAGCGTGGTTGTAATAGCGCAGTTATTTGGCGCGCCTGCTGCGACGCTGAAATTATATGAATTACTGTCTGAAATAAACGAAGCCAGAGATGATACATTATATTGCGGAGCCGGTATGCTTAAGTTCGCATTTGTTGTCGACCAGATAACGTGAACGTTGTTTGCAGCCATAACGCCCTTGTTCCTGAAAACAACTTTAAATGTTCCGCTCTGACCGGGTGTATAATAAACCTGGTTAAATGTTTCTGAAAGCGGGTTTACATACGGTCCGCCTATTAGTGTAATATATTTGTTATTGAATAACATTCCCTGCGCCAGCGGAAGTATATCTGACTGGGCGGGCCAAAATCCCTGTGCATTGCTACCTGTTTCGCAGGTTACTACAAATGCATGGTGATTTGAAGATGAATGAACTGAATCAGTATAATACCAGTCGTCAGAACCGCCCCTTACATAATAACCCACAGTTTGAGAAGGTGTGCCGGTTGTATATATCGGATTCGAAGCTTTCATATCGGAAAGGAACTGGCTGAATTTATTGTCATCGGGGGTTACATTAGGATCGCTCCATGACCAGGGCTTAATAATATAATTGCCATAGGTATGAGCGCCAATACCAGAATTAAAATTCCTTGAATTAAAGAAATCCCTCATTGACTGAGTTTCAACTTCTGAGAATGGCGAAGGGCCCCTGTAAGTTCCCTGTCCGCCTTCGCAGGCGTTGGTGCCCGAGCCGCCGTTTGATGAATTCCAATATGCATAAAGGCCGTAGTTCCTGTTCGGATCGGTGTAGCCGCAGCCGGAACCGGTGTTATGCCTGTTGGCTCTCCACATGCCGCCGCCTGTTGGATTTGTCGTATGGTTATATTCATACCCGTCGGCATTATATACGGGAATCCAATAAATTTCTCTGTTGTTCAAAATATATGTAGCTTCAGGATCTGTTCCGTAATTTTCAAACAGCCAGTAGAAATAATACATCTGGGTTTCCATGCTTTCCGGCTCACGCGCGTGGATCAACGCATGGTATAAAACTTCCGGCCTGCCTGTGGGGGCATTCGGGCCGTTTGTTATTCTGGCCGCCCAAATTGTTCTGCCTTCATAAGTTGTGCCGATCGAGAACTTAGTTGAAATGAACTGAGGGTATTGAATTCTCATTGAATCGAGCTTGCCAACAACTTCTGCGTAAGTAAGATAACCTCCCATAGAACCATAGATAGAATGCGAAACGCTGTATTGCGTTTGAGATTGATGAATAGCGGCATCCATTTCTGCCTGGGTCATCTTTGGCCTGCTGTTGTAATACTGCATCCAGTCATCAACCAGAATTTGATATGGAACTCCGGATTTCTGCAATAAACTTATCTCGTATTCAGAAAGCCAGGTATCAGAGTACAAACCCATTTTTGTGCTTGCATGGTCTATATCAAGTCCGGTTGCCTGGATCTTTTGAAAATCTGCAGGCGTAGTAGCAAAAATTCTGACATTAGAATATTTTGGCTGCTGTTCGGTTTGGCTTGACTCTACCGGCTGGTTTGAATCATTTTTGAAATCAAAACCGTTTGTGAACCAGGCAAAAACAGCCAATGCAAAAATGACAGCAAGTGTAGAAGATGTCTTCCAGATTTTAGATTTTTTCATTTTGTTTGATAAAAATAATTTGAATTGCCGCCCTATCTGCAGTCTACAGATAGCTTAAGGCAGGTTTGTTAATTTATTTAAAAAGCTACGTAAGTTAAGGATTAAAGAATACTAAAACAATTATTATCATAATCATTCAGTTAGTAGCAGCGGTTAGTTTAATCAATGAAAATTAAGCGGCTTAATTAACAAAAACCGTTCCGGATGCCTCTTACTTTATTAATCAACAGAGCCCGTTTAGCTCAAATTTAGTAGCTAAATAGCTTAAAAATAAATATTTATGGCGTCAATGCACGTGTTGACTACTTAATAACAACCATTTTCTTTGAATCGGTAAATTTGCCCGCCTCAATCCTGTAAATGTACAGACCTGATGCAAGATTCGAAGCGTCGAAATTTACTTCATAATAACCTGCATCTTTATTTTCGCTTACCAATGTAGCCACCCGTTTCCCAATTATGTCGTAAACATTTATCGAAACAAAAGACTTCTCCGGGATCTGGAATTTGATTGTTGTGGATGGGTTAAAAGGATTCGGATAATTCTGGTTCAAAGAATACTTATCCGGAACGGTTGCGACCGGAGGAATGCCAATTATTGAAGTATTATACTTCAGCAAAATGCCGGTACAGTTTCGTCCGCGGCAACCCACGGCCCAGCCTAAAGTGGGCGACGGGAAAAAGGCGTCGTATACAGCTTCCGTATCAGGATTTAAAATACACTGCCACGAGTTTGCGTTTCCGGAATCAGCGCTTACAGCCCACCTATCAATGCCTCCCAAAGGCGCCCACACTTCAGATGGCGTTCTGAAAGCCAGCGTATAGGCTATACCCGCGCATTGAAGATTTTCATATGTCCAGTTCAGTCCGCTATTAGTTGAATAAACATCAGTTGAGCCATATTCAAGATCGCCGCCAACTGAAAAAATATAAGAGGGCGTCCTGATCTTCAAATCGAATTCAGGTTCAGCGCTAACAATAACCGAAGTCCAGTTTAAACCGCCATCCAACGTTTTCCAGATTACGCCGCCAAAATCGAATTGGCCGCCGCAGGCAAAACCTACAAGATCATTGTAAAACCTTATTCGCATCATCGGCAGGTGTGAGAAAGAATTTGAATCGGCGCTGCAGAGGATCCATGAGGCGCCGCCATTAGTTGTTCTGTAAGGCTTAGAATTATCGCCTGAAGTAAAACCTCTAAGCGAATCAAGAAAACACATTGTGAGGAATGTAACAGTAGTATCGGGGTTAGGAACCGGCAGCCAGTTAGCGCCGCCGTTGGTTGTCTTCATAAACGTAGTTCCGCCACCGGCGTAAGTATTATAAATTACCCAGCCGGTATTCCTGTTAACAAAAGTTATCCCGTTGATAACCCATGTAGTAAGTTCCGCCTGGAGAGACCATGTGAGGCCTCCGTTGGTTGTATTGATAACCGTGCCGGAATCACCGGCGGCCCAGCCGTATAAACTATCGGCGAAAACAATCTTATTTAGTAATTTCGTCGTAGGGCATGGCTGTGCGATCCAGTATTGCTGCGAATACGATAAGACCTGAATTGAAAAAAATAATACTGCAAAATATAATATTTTACGTATCACAAAATTTTTCAGTTTATTCCTTAGTTTGTGGGCCCGGCTGATATAAAAGTAAAATCAAAAACTCTTTCAGATCAAAGCGCTGAAAAAAGCGCCTGCCCCGACTAATCAGGGCAGGCAAAATTATCTACACATAACCGGAATTCAAAAAAAGTTCTTTGAACTACTTTATCAATATCATTTTCTTAGTATCTGTAAATCCGTCAGCGGTTAGCTTATAAAAATAAACGCCGCTTGAGTATTTGGAGGCGTCCCATGTAATAGAATGAGCGCCTTCATTCATCTGCCCGCTGTACAATCTTTCAACTGCCTGCCCGCCAACATTGTATATTGTCAGCTCTATATTAGCGTTCTTAGGCAATGCAAAACTAATGCTTGATGAAGGATTAAATGGATTCGGATAATTCTGGTTTAGCTGAAATCCTGACGGTATGTTATTTACAACAGGACTTATACCAACCAATGTATCGACGATAGAAGCTGTGTAAATTTCCATATCGAAACCGCCCGCTCTTTCATCGTTCCACACGGGAGTAATTCTTGAATTCCAGTAATCAACGCCGATATAATCTCCGAATCTTACATCTGAATTTGGCTGCGCTGTCGGCGATTGCTGTGTGCTCAAAACCTGGTCAGTGAAAGTTAAACCTCCGTCCAATGAACGCGCTACCCATGCTTCAATGGTATTATTATTTGGAGTATTCTGGCAGCTGTAATACAAAACAGCAACTCTACCCGCGTTATCAACAGCTATCCATGGCCATGCCTGGCATTTACCGTTGCCTACTGCATCGTTGTTAATTCTTACAGCTGAACCCCATGTGGAACCATGGTCCGTTGATCGCGATACAAAAACATCTGCATCGCCGTTCCTGTTATCGCACCACGCTACATAAATATAACCGGAGGTTGCATTGTTTGTAATATCTGCTGCGATAGAAGGGAATGCAGTAAAACCGCTCTGAGAAAAAGGAACGTTTGGGCTAGGTCCTGTTGCTACCGGAAATGGAGCGCTGAATGAAAGTCCGCCGTCGGTTGACTTAACAAATTCCTGAACATCAACGCCTGAACCGCCGTTCCATGTAACATAAACTTCTCCGTTCATACCAACGCAAACATCTGAGCCCTGTCCGTCAGTTGCTCCTCCCGAGCTGCAGTTTACCGGAGTTGACCATGTTGTTCCGCCGTTGGTAGATCTTATCAGTCTTATATCCGGCGATAGAGCAAGCCTTGACCAGCACATATAAAGATTATTTTTATACGGGCTGCCCGGTGTAAGATCGCAGGTAAGCATTTCTTTATCTTCGTCTGAACCCTGCGCAAGGATCTGGCCTGTGGTAAAATTCTGGCCGCCATCTATCGATTTGAAAATAGCAAGCGTACCGTTGCTGTTAGAATTATTCAGAGCAATAGTCGCAATATAAAAATTACCCGCAGTATCAACCGCTACTGATGCATCGCTGTTTCTTAACAGACCGCCGCCTAGAAGCGTGGAATCTATTAATCTGGATACCGCCCATGTTGTGCCTCCGTCTGTTGAACGGCTGTATCCTACGCGCCTGACTGCAGGATTTGTTCCCAGCCTGAAATCTCTCCACGCCGCCACAACAAGATTAGGATTCGCATGGCTGATCCTGACCGAAGGTTCGTTCTGCGGAGCTGTGTTTGCGCTGATATCTACATTATTATAAACAAGCGGATTATCTTTTGAAGGCGGGTAATATACATACGGAGGGACCACGAGGTTTTCCCTCACATCATTATATACTTCATGCGGCCTGATTTTTGCATTTAGATTTACAGATTGGCCCTTAGAACCGTCGTCATCTGAAATCAGCTTAAAGTTTGAGAACAAAAGTACAATAAAGGCTCCGAAGAGCAATACTGCAGTGTAAAATGTCTTCTTCATTTGATTAATTACGTTATTAAATTAAACTTAACAAATTCATCTCATCAATAATTTTCATCTAAAATAGCGGGAAAATTAAAATGAATATAATTTGTTTATTATCAGAATAACATAATTAAATAAGATTTTGAATGCAATTATTAATGTTTCAAACCGTTAGGGCTATCAGTTAACTATATCTTAGAGACATAATTTTGTCTATTTGAGTAGAATAAGCTTCTTTGTTTCAGAAAAAAACGCTGATTCCCCGGAGGCGTTTTTCGAAACTAACCGGTAAAAATATACTCCTGATGAAAAGGCGACTGCATTCCATGTAACTGAGTATTGGCCCGGTTCCAATCTCCCGTTTATCAGAGTAACTGCTTCCCTGCCAAGAGCATCGTAAATTATCAGTTGCAGTGGGCCTGAATTTCTTTCACCGGAAGGCACGCTGAATGTAATTTTAGTTTCAGGATTAAACGGATTTGGATATGCATCGTACAGCCTGAAAGTCGAAGGTAAATTGGAGGCGTTTGGAGTAATTCCTGTTAGGCTTAAAATCGGCTGATAGATAACCCACCCCAGCGCAGGATTATCGGGATGGTGTACAATGTGCGCTTCGATAGAATCTAAGTTTGTTGTTCCCCAATAATTGTTTTGAGCGTAAATTGTATCCGGAGTGTTATTGTACAGATCAATAATAGAATCGCTGTGCCCGTTTCCATAGATCTGATTCCTTCCGTTATCGGTCGTATCTGAATTATTAATATTACCCAGATCGGGCAAAGCCGTTCCCTGAATTGTAATTCCCCAGAGATTCCCTCTTATCTTGTTGCGGGAGATTATGGAAACGTTTTGAGTGTTTCCATTCACGTTTATTCCGCTTCCCGCGGCAAGAGGATTCGGGTTTATGTTATTGCTGTCGATAACATTATTAATGATAAGCGCATTGATCGGAGTATTATACAGTACTATACCGTAGCTGTTTTTTCTTATAACGTTTCCTTCGATTATGCAATTCGGCACAGAAACCCCAACGGGAAATATTGCAATGCCGCCCGCCTGGTTGAAAAATCCGGAAATAATATTATTCCTTATTATAAGCGGACTTGCCGATGAGCCTCCCAGATTTATCTGCGGGTACAATCCGTTTGATACATCATTTTCCAGTATTTGGTTGTTAATAATCGTGGGTGATGACTGAAGATTTGCGGCTGAACCAATAGCGGAGCGCCCGTTCCTGTATATAGTATTATTTGAAATTACCGGATTTGAACTTGTTAAGTTTATTGCCGAGGTTGAAAAATTGCTTATTAGCGTATTGAATCGGATTGTACAGCTATCGATCAGCATATCTGAATTTACAAGCTTAATAGCACTACCATATTGAAGCGTTACTTTTTTAAGAACAGAGGCATCGCTGTAATCGCTGAACCGGAAACCATAAAACATTTGCGTCGTATCCTGCGCCGTTATTATGATTTGGTTTGGAGGATTGGCTTTTAAAGTCCCGTCAACATTTATCAGTACAAGCGAGGCAAGCTTAATTGTCGAATTTGTAAAAATCTTCAGTGTATCATTCAATGAAACGGTAATTGTGTCATTTACAAAATAAACGCCGCCGGCTGTAGTTACGTCGCCTGATGAATGCGCGACAAGGCTATCCATTGTCCAGCTCACTCCGGTTGAGGGGGTAGCATAATTTCCATAAGACCTTAGGGTAAAAATAAAAATAAGTAAAACTATTTTCTTCATTTAAAATATAATTGCATTTTGCCGGCAATAAAATTGGAACGGCATATAATCATTTTTTAATTTGAGTTTTTATAATGTTTCCATATAATTTAAATCTTTTCCGAACGTTTCATCCATCCTTGCCAAAGCGTAATAAGCTACAATAATAACAATTGCGCCTATTATCAGCGCGCTATAAATCATTCCTGTATATGTTTTTACAAACTGGAAAGCCAGCGTCATTGGCACAACACTGCCTCTTATAAAATTAGGGACAGTGGTTGTGACCGTTGCCCTGAGATTAGTTCCGAATTGTTCCGAGGCATTCGTAACAAATATCGCCCAGTATCCGCCGCCAAGGCCGAGAAGAACGCAGAGTGTATAAAAATAGAAAGTACTGAAATGATTGAAGAATAAATAGACGACAATTGCAGCCGCGCTGAAAGTAAGAAATATAAAAATAGTTTTCTTTCTTGATTTCAATAACTGGCTGATAAGCCCGCTTGCCATATCGCCTGTCGCCAGGCCTATATAACACATCATGACCGAGTGTCCGGCATTAATAGGATCGGCTATTCCCATGTTCTTTGCAAATTCAGGAGAAAATGTAATCAGAATTCCGATCATATACCAAAGCGGCCCGCCTATTAAAATGCATTTAGCATATTTTTTGAGCCTCTTCCAGTCGGTGAAAAGTTCGTGGAAGGCGCCTTTTTTAACGGACACATTCTTCATGAAATTATACATGCCTGACTCGTATATCCCAAACCGTAATATAAGAAGCAAAAGCCCCATACCGCCGCCTACATAAAATGCGACTCTCCAGTCAAAGGCATCGCCAACTAACGCTGCAGCCACAGCTCCAAGGATACCAATAGAAGCTACAAGCATAGTTCCGTAACCACGCGATTCTTTCGACATAACCTCGCTTACCAATGTTATGCCTGCGCCAAGCTCGCCCGCCAATCCAACCCCGGCGATAAATCTCATTGCCGCGAACATGGGGATTGTTTGCACCATCCCGTTTGCGATATTAGCAATTGAATACAATATTATAGATCCAAAGAGAACCGAGATCCTTCCCTTCTTATCGCCGATTATGCCCCATAGTATTCCGCCAAGCAGCATCCCTGTCATCTGCATATTTAGCAGCAATACTCCTTCGGAAAGAATTGCGTCGCCCGAAACGCCAAGAGATTTGAGAGATGGAACCCTGACAATGCTGAACAGTATCAGATCGTAAATATCAACAAAATATCCCAGGGCTGCAACTATGACAATTGCAGTAATATTTCGCTTTTCGTGCGCGCCGCCTGCGTTTTGGGAAGAATTCAAATTATTGGATTTCAATAAACATTATTTAATAATATTTTTCGGATTGCATATATTCCAAACATAACATTTAAATAAATTTTTAAAAAGTAATTAACTGATATGAAGCTTGTTTCTGATTTAGACGGCGTTTGGACAGACCAGGATAAAGAAGCCAAATTTGTCGGACAGCACATAATAAAGAAGCTTTCCGGAATGACAAAGTTCTCAATAGAAGAGCTCAAAGAATTATTCGAAGGATGCCGCACGGAAATGGATAAGACGCCATACGAATTCGGGTGGTTTTATGACGGGAAAATTTCGGCGTATTATCTTGAGGATCCTTTTGGAGATAATAACGCGATATTCAATTACATCCAGCGGATCGGGAACAGGAATTCATTTTCAGTGTTCAGGCAGAAGTTAAGCGAAATTAAAAAAGCGATTATAGAAGGCGGATTTGAATCAACGGAGAAGTTCTCTAACCTATGTTTCACCGAGGCGACAAAAATTTTTAAAGAATCAGGTAAGCTGGCTCCTCACAGAAACGGGAAATCAGCCCTTGAAAAGGTCCTGAAAAAAGGCGTGCAGATAGTTGTTGTTTCAAATTCATCAACCCAGAAAATTGAGCACCTGTTCCATAAAATGGGGAAGCAGCCCACAAACGAGCGTTCATTCAAGCCCGGGCCTGTGCATGCAAGAGGCGAAGCGATGAAGTTTGTGATAAACGACGATTTCAATTCGATCCCGGCCATTTTGAAAACGGAAAAACGATATGATGTTCAGATAAGAAGGCAGGCATATTACAAAATTCTGGTAGATGAATCGCCTGATTATGTAATTGGCGATGTGTTTTCACTGGATATATCGCTGCCTCTTTATTTAAGACTTAACGACGCCAGGTTTAGCAAATTGAAACTTATACAGATCGTTCATACTTATACGCCGCAATGGGTAAAAGACTTTTTAGCCAATGACGATTTGAAAGGGATAGTTTATATGATCGATGATATCAGCGACCTGCCGGATGTAATTAAGTGGTAAAGAAAAGGGCAGAAGTGAAAAGGCAAAAGGAAGAAGAAAAAAGTGAAAAGGCAAAAGTAAAAACAAAAAAACAAAACCCAATTTTATTATAGTCTCCAGTAGCAGGCAGGCGCTTTAGCGGGTAGGGTTGTCTGAATAAAAGGTTTTTTTTGAGCAACGGGTTCCGCCCGATTTTTTACCTCACCCCCTGCCCCCTCTCCCAAACGGAGAGGGGGAGAAGATGCCAAAGTTGGTTTTTCTGTAGGGGCGGACCCATGTGTCCGCCCGCTTATTTATATCTTACTCCTGCACACTTGCATGCAGCAAACAAGCTTAAAAGGAGAGGACAGAAAACAATAGTCCTGAATGAAGAGATTGCCGCGTCGTCCCGCAATGCGGGATTCCTCGCAATTTGGTTTAAAAACCTTTTCTTGCAAACATTTTATCAAGTTCATCCATCGTGACCTTTACAATTGTTGGCCTTCCATGCGGGCAAACATATGGCATCTTCACCGAAAATAACTTATCTATTAAATTCAGCATCTCATGTTCATTTAGCGCATCGCCCGCCTTAATTGCATGCTTGCATGAATATGATTTCGCAAGGTTATCACGTTTCTCCAGATTCAGCTTAACGTCATTTTCTTTGAACTCGTCAATCAGATCCTGCAATATCCCTGCTTCATCTCCTATCCTTACGTCAGACGGAATTCCTTTTACTTTCACCCTACGTTTTGCCTGAATTTCAATATCAAATCCCAACGCCCTGAGTTCATTTTCGATTGACTTAGCGACTTCATAATCAACCTGGTTAAGTTCAATGTAAATTGGGATCAACAACTGCTGTGAGAGATTAGCATTCGAATTCAGCCTGTCAAGCGCCTGCTCATAAAGAATTCTTTCATGCGCGGCATGCTGGTCTATAATCATTAAGCTGCTTTCCATCTGGTACATTATATATTTTCTCTGAAACTGCCATATCTCACTCTTGCTGAGAAGATTATCTATATTATGTTCATTCTTTCCGGTTTCAGATTCATTAGTTGAATCAGAAAGCGGGTCAAGTATATCATCGTTTGCCTGGCTTGTATTTCCCAGGTCTTTTGATTCAGCGCCGAATAATTCATGAATTGTAACAGGGCCGCTCTCATGCGAATCATGTTTTGTAAACTGGAATGCAGAATCGCTTCCGCTTCGTTTTAAAAAACTGGATGCTGATAATATGTTCGATTCTTTTCTAAAGGGCGTTTGCTTTTGTTCATCCGTTCGATTCATGCTAACGCGAACAATCAAATCATTTTTATCGAGAGTATTCCAGACGCCTTTGCGAATAAACCCAAACACCGCTCTTTCATCTTCAAACTTAACTTCAAGCTTTGATGGATGTACATTTACATCAAATACATGCGGGTCAAGCGTTAGAAATAAAAAGAAATTTGGGTAGTCGCCTTTTTCAATCAGGTCCTCATAAGCCATGTGAACCGCAAAAGAAAGAGCTTTGCTTGTCACGTAACGGTTGTTAAGGTATAGGTTCTGGTCCTGTTTGCTCTTCTTTGTAAATCCCGGCTTTGAGATAAATCCTTTGAGCGAAATTAACTCAGTGGAATTATCAACTTCGATGAGGAGATCGGCATATTGAGCCCCATATATTTGAGTAAGACGGTTCCGTAAGTCGGCGGGTTTCAGTTCAAACACAACTTCATCATTATTTACAAAGATAAATCCTATGCCATAGTTTGCAATAGCAAGCCTGAGAAATGTATCGTAAATATGTTTGAATTCCGTCTGGTCGCTTTTTAAAAAATTTCTGCGCGCCGGAGTGTTATAGAAAAGATTTTTTACGGCAATAGAAGTTCCGGTCTCACTTTGTTCTTTGGTATGCTCAACTATTTCACTGCCGAAATTTTTAAGCGCCGTGCCCAGTTCATCATCAGCCGATCTTGTTATCATTTCAACCTGCGCAACAGCGGCAATTGATGCAAGCGCTTCGCCCCTGAATCCAAGCGTTTTAATATTTTCTAAATCGTCGGCCGTTCTTATCTTACTTGTTGCATGCCGCTGAAAACTTAGTATTGCATCATCTTCGTTCATGCCGGAGCCATCATCAATGACTTTTATCAGAGTCTTCCCTGCATCTTTAACAATAAGCTGGATATTTTTAGCGCCGGAGTCTATAGAATTCTCAATCAGTTCCTTCACAACGGCTTCGGGCCGGCCAACGACCTCCCCTGCCGCTATGCGGTTAGCTATAAACTGCGGTAATATTTTGATCGATGAATTCAAATTTCAGCCTCACCCCTTGCGCACCAATAGGTGCGCTTTCCCCCTCTCCAAAAGGAGAGGGGAGAAGGGCAATCAATTTTGTTTTGTTCCCCTCCTTAGCAAGGAGGGGTGTCCCGATGAAAATCGGGACGGGGTGGTCTCTACTCAAGACCCCCTCTGTACACTATTGGTACGCATCTCCCCCTTGGTAAGGTCTACGACTCTTCGAGTCGACGACTCGTAGAGGGGAGACAATGAACTATCTCTAAACTAACCTATTAGCTGCATCTACCTCTCCCCCGCCTATCGGCACCCCCTCTCCATGTGGAGAGGGGGTTGGGGGGTGAGGTAACTAATCTTCCAGCAGCGCCTGAATAAAATTCTCTTTGTTAAATACCTGCAAGTCGTCTATTTGCTCGCCCACGCCGATGTACTTAACAGGAATACCAAGCTCTTTGCTGATCTTCAATACAATGCCGCCTTTGGCGGTGCCGTCAAGCTTTGTGAGTATAAGTCCGTTTAACCCAAATGCTTTATGAAACTCTTTCGCCTGGTTCAGTCCGTTTTGTCCTGTAGTAGCATCTATAACCAGCAGCACTTCATTCGGCGCGGCAGGCAGCTGTTTTTGTATAACGCGTTTAATTTTGCTGAGCTCCTCCATCAGGTTTGTTTTTGTATGGAGCCTGCCGGCGGTATCGATTATAACAATATCATAATTCTTAGCGACGGCTGATTGAATCGTATTATACACCACCGCGCTTGGGTCGCTGCCCTGCGCAAGCTGAATAATTTCTGTGCCCGAGCGTTTTGCCCATGTTTCAAGCTGTTCGTTTGCTGCGGCGCGGAAAGTATCGGCTGCGCCTATCAAAACTTTGTATCCAGCATTTTTATAATTGAAGGCAAGCTTGCCTATTGAAGTCGTTTTGCCTACTCCGTTAACGCCAACAACAACGATCACATATGGTTTAGCGTCAATTTTAAAAGGCTGGTCCGCCTGCCCGTTTTCAGATGAAAATACTTTCTTAATTTCATCCTTCAGTAATTTATTCAGCTCGCCGGAGTCTTTAAATTTCTCTTCCTCTACGCGCAGCTTAAGATTTTCAATAATATTTTCGGTTGTTTGAACGCCGACATCTGAACTAATCAGAATTTCTTCGAGCTTTTCAAGAAAGTCGTCGTCAATTTTGCTCTTGGCATTGACCAGGCGGTCGACTTTAGTGAAAATATTTTCGTGGGTTTTCTTTAAACCCTGCTTTAATTTGTCAAAAAATCCCATAATTTTCTAATTGAATAACAAAGTTAGCGAAAGGGCGTTTGATTAACAACGCAGAAAAAAAATCGAATATGAAGAAGATTATTCATCCGATGATCCGCCATAGGCGGACAGGCCGATGGAGTCATCGGATGAAAGGATTAAAATTATTTTATCAATACCATTTTTTTTGTTCGCTCATATCGATCTGTTATCAGTTGATAAAAATAAATACCTGAAGCAAAGTTTATAGCATTCCATTCAGTTTCATATGTTCCTGGTTTTAGCTGTTGATCTATTAGCGTCATCACCCTCCTACCTATCACATCATAAATTATCAGCTTCACATTTTGTGCATATTGATTCATGCCCGGCGCGACATCGAATTTTATTTTTGTAACAGGATTAAATGGATTAGGGTAATTCTGATATAGTGCAAAACTCTGCGGCGTCTCTGAATTAATCGGCTGAATACCAATCGGCTCGCCGCCGGTTGTTGTTCTTAGAATAGCGCCGCAATTACCGGCTATATATCCGGTTTCAGAATTCAGAAAATGTACAGACCAAAGTCTATTAT
>CAZMRG010000067.1:0-14686 GCA_964568655.1 uncultured Ignavibacteriales bacterium
ATTATGTGGTCATACTTTTCCAGCTCAAGCGATTCAAGAACTTTTCTGTCGGTTGTATTTGCCTGTTTGTAATTGATGATCTGGTTTTTGATATGCGGTCTGATTTCATTCAGTTCATCGCCTGCCCGGCCGTGGTCAGCCGCTACGGTTACTTCCGAGCCTTTTGTAAGATAATTATCCAATTCTCTTATTATTGCGAGTCCGCGTTTGTTCCACCCGAGTATCAGCGTGTGTTCAGCAGGCGCCGGGGAAGGCTGAATATTTGAAAATGCCTGACTGTTAATTTCAACGTCTTTTCTTCCGTTGAATATTATCGTATCGTCGTCTTCTGAGATCGCTATAATCTTATCGCCCGCTTCAATCATTGTATCCATCGGGGGATTTATTTTTATGTGCCCTTCTTTAAACCGTATGCCGATTACCGCTGAATCTTCATAGCACTGAATTGATTCTTTAAATGTCTTTCCCGAAAGTTTCGGTTCATCCTGGAAATATATTTCCGAGCCTTCAAACTGAAGAAGTTCGGTATATACAACGCTCAAGCCTGATTGACGGCAGGTTTGCGCAATTAGTCTTGAAATCAGATCTTCCGAATGAATTATGACAAGCTCTTCAAGCCCTATCATTTCGGCGATCTCTTTATTATCGTGATGGTTCATTTCGGCAACTATATGATACGCGTCTTCTTTCCTGTCGGGATTCTTTGTAAGCGCTAAAATGGTTTTGATGACGTCTATATCGGGCTCGTGAGTATCTTCCGGAGCCAAAATTATTATCGATTTCGCGCCATGCGGATTTACAATTTCTATATCATCCAGGTCAATGGGGTTTCCGTTCCTGCAAATAATACCTGTGTTCTTTGTATTCGGAATTTTCTTCTTTATCTCATCTTCCATCTCAACTTTATCCTTTTGGGATAGTATCACAATTTTCGGTTTCTTCTGGTTTTCGTTTGCGATAACCAGCTCTGATATGATAGCGAATATCTTTTCGGACCAGCCGAGAATCATTGTATGCCCGTGTTCGACCACAAACGAACGTCCTTTACGGAGCTGGTCAAGTTTGCCGCCTATGCCGTTGGATACAACGCCGATCAAAATGCTGACTGAAAATAATCCTCCTAAAGTGACTATCAGCATAGTTGGCCTTAGCGCCCAGCCTGTGTCATTGGCTACGTTTCCGGTATCTATAACTCTCATGACGCTTTGCCATGTCGCTTCCATAAAATCCCATGTTTGTCCGGTATCCTGTGTAAACTCACCGATCGAAACCACAAGCCCTCCTATAACTATTAATATCATTGATAGAATAAAGAGCCACCCTATTATTGCAATAGTTCCGGCTGACATGATATTATCGAACCTGTAACGGAATTTCTTCCTGAACGGGATATTTTTTTTGGCCGCCATATTAAATATTTAAATATGATTAGTAGAAATGATCTGACAGAATTTTTTGCCGTTGAGCGCCCCGCGGCGTTCTATTTCACTATTACGTCAACGCCCTGCGGAAGGTTGTTGAATTGTCTTATCTTTGGTTCTTTCAAAATGTTATTTGGGTCGGCATCGCCGTAAATAAAATAAGCTCCCCGCTTTGCGGTCCAGGTTGTTGAAATTTTAAAGCTATCGCCCGGCTCAAGCTCATACCGTATGCCTGATTCAAGAACTTTTTTGTCCTTAACTATCCTCCACGGAACTTTTTTTAACCGGATTTTGCTTACGTTTACTATCTGCATTTTTATAGTGACTGTTTTACCCTGTCTTGGATGAACAGGACTAACTGCAAAATCAGTTACTCTTATAATTTCGCCTGTTGTCCCCAAAGTAGTTTTTGCCAGGCTTATCGGGGCCGGGAGTTTCTTTTTCATTCTTCGTAAATTTAGGTTTAAAAATGTAATTCACAATAATAGTTCTATATGATTATATAGTCAATAATCAAATGGTTATTATTTGAAAAAGCCGGGTTTTGGGCGAAATCAGAATGAATTTATTGAAATTGAAGATAGATTTCTCATTATAGCGGCTAAGGCACGGAGTTTATGTCCGTATTAGCGCTATTAACGCAATCCGTTATATCATTCTCAAATTAAGGATTGATTATACTCTTTAAAACATTTATTATAAAATATATATAATATATAATTTTACAATTTTACTAATTTGGAGGGTCACAAAATGAAAAGAATTCTTACTCTTGTTTTTGCTGTTACATTTGTAATATCAGCGCTTCCCGGTTCTGTAAATTCACAGACCAATACGGGAATTAATGCGGTGCTTGAATATTGCACCGGCACATGGTGTCAGTATTGTCCATGCGGTGAAGTAATAATAGATACAACGTTAGTATACTATCCAAACACTATAGTTTTGGGTTACCATGGTTATACCGGTACCAGCGACCCATGGACAGCGGTGAGCGCGCCAATGATCTCTTTGTTTGGCTTTAACGCGTATCCTACGGCCGTGGTAAACAGAACCACCGGGATTATTGACCGCGGCTCCTGGTTCAGCGCGGTATCGCATCAGAATCATTTTACCGCTCCCGGATGCGACATTGCTATTTACAACTATAATTATAATGCCGGCACGCATACTATTACAGCAAATATTATCAGCACTGCAAGAAGCACGATGACAGGCAGCTTTTATATTATGATGGTTCTGACTGAAAATAACTTAATTTACTCACAGACCGGTAACGGATCATGTATCGGCAGCTCAAGTTTTGTTCATAATTTTGTTGTAAAGGGTTTGATCAACGGAACAAACGGCACTTTACTTGCCACTTCAGATAACTGGTCGCAGGGTTCTTCGGTTACAACCCCGCTTAATTATACTTTCCCCGCCGGAGTTGTTGACGCAAACTGCAAACTGAACGTTTTTGTTTATCAGCAGGGCGCTAATATAACATACGATAATTATGTTCAGCAGGGTACGGTTATTCCTGCAACTACGGGGCCGACCGGTATCATAAATCAGAATACTGTCGCTACGCAGTTTAACCTGTCGCAGAATTATCCGAATCCGTTTAACCCGACAACGAACATTCATTTTTCTGTTCCTAAAGACGGAACCGTTAGTTTGAAGGTTTATGATATGTTAGGCAATATAGTTGACACATATGTTGACGGTTTTATGAAATCCGGAACATATAACGCAGAAGTTGACGCTTCAAACTGGGCCAGCGGGATATACTTCTATACTTTGAGAACAGGTAGTTTTATTGAAACTAAGAAAATGAGTTTGATCAAGTAAAATACTGATTTTTATATTTTTAAATTCTCAAAAGGGGGTCGAACAGACCCCTTTTTAATTTTAGCAGATGATCATTGAATGGCATTTTACTGTTAGCCTAAACAGCTATTTTAATCTCAAATTCAGGATTGATTATTCTATTTATAATATTTATTATAATCAAAATATATACTGAATTTTTACAATTTCATAAATTTGGAGGGTAGTAAAATGAAAAGAATTCTTACTCTTGTATTTGCAGTCATTTTTGTTGCAATGATGTTTCCGGGTTCGGCTAGATCACAAAATACAGGATTTAACGCGGTGCTTGAATACTGCACCGGAACGTGGTGTCAATATTGTCCTTGCGGAGAAACAATAATTGATGCTATTAAAACGGCTTATCCTAACACAATTGTTTTGGGTTATCATGGTCCAACCGGCTACGGCGATCCCTGGGCAACAGTAAGCGCCCCAATGATCTCGTTGTTTGGCTTTAACGCATATCCCACCGGAGTGATTTGCAGAAGCACCGGAATAGTTGACAGAAGCGTATGGTCAAGCGATGTATCGCATTATAATCATTTTATCCAGCCAAGCTGTGATATTGCGGTCTATAACTATAATTATAATTCTTCAACTCATACGGTTACTGCAAACGTTATCAGTACCGCGCGGACCAACTTAACAGGAAATTTTTATATAATGATGGTTTTCACAGAGGACAATTTGGTATATTCGCAGACCGGAAATGGCGGATGCCCCGGAAGCACAACATTTATTCACAAAAACGTTGTACAGGGTTTAATAAACGGAGCTAACGGTACTTTGCTTGCCACCAGTGATAACTGGACCCAGGGCAATTCTGTATCGACACCTTTGAACTATACTTTTCCTGCCGGAGTAATTGATGCAAACTGCAACATAAATATTTTCGTTTATCAACAAGGTTCTACCATATCATCTGATTATAATGTGCAGCAGGGCACTTATGTTCCGGCAACAACAGGCCCGACCGGAATCATAAACCAGAATACGGTTGCTACGCAGTTTAACCTTTCGCAGAATTATCCGAATCCGTTTAACCCGACTACAAATATTCATTTTTCAGTCCCTAAAGACGGAACCGTTAGTTTGAAGGTTTATGATATGCTTGGTAACTTAGTTGATACATATGTTGACGGATTTGTGAAATCCGGAACATACAATGCTGAAGTCGATGCATCAAACTGGGCAAGCGGGATATATTTCTATACTTTGAGAACAAATAGTTTTGTTGAAACAAAAAAAATGAGTTTGATAAAGTAAAGGATTTTCATAATTTTAATATTTTAGAAAAAGGGGGTCGAATGACCCCTTTTTTGTTATATTTTCGGCTTTTAGCTTAATAAGATCCTACACGATATTGAACATCATCATATAGCTAAATATTAAGAACTTGAAATAACTATATCATATCTATATTTTTATCTAATATATCATGACTTTTTAGAATTAATTACTTTATTTATGAAAACGACGCTTTCAATTTTTCTTTACTTAATATTACTTGTTTCAAACAATGTATTTTCAGGTGACAGGGTTGTGTTTGTTGAGAGGTTCACAAGCTCAACGTGCCCGCCTTGCGCGTCAAATAATCCCATTATGGATGCCTGGCTTCACTCCCAGGACTCAGACAGAGTTCTCGGGATAGCGTATCATATGAACTGGCCTTCGCCGGGCAACGATCCTATGTATTGGTATAACGTATCCGACAACGAAGGAAGAAGAACGTATTATTCAGTTAATTCTATTCCACAGGCTTTCATGGATGGATTGATCAATATACAGCCGGCTTATAATTCTGGAACTCTGACTTCGTATTTAAATTCACGCACAAATATTCCAACTCCAATTACAATAGTTGTCACAGACTCCACATTCGGGGATTCTGTTGCAGTAAGAGCAAGGATCTACAGCGAAGTAAGTTTAAGTAGTCCGTCTGTTGTAGTTAATTTTATGGTAATTGAAAAACACATTACCAACATTAATCCGCCTGCTACCAATGGCGAACAAGATTTCTATGACGTGATGAGGAAAGCGAACCCCAACTCACAGGGAACGCAGCTGACCATATATCCGGGACAGACATACAATATTGTTCAAAAATACAAAATGGATCCTGCATGGCAGTCTGGGCAGATAAGAAATGCGGTTTTTGTGCAGGCTATTAATAAAGAGATTTTAGCTGTTGGCCAGAAGACAAATAACTTTACATTAATTCCTAACTCGCCATTTGTGTCAGTTCAGCAGGGTCAAAGCCAGAGCGCGGATTTTCAGTTCCAGATACCAGTTGTTGCGGCTGGTTACAATTTGCCCGTTACATTATCGGCGGCGGTTGATCCTCCAAATGCAGGGATCAGCGTCAGCTTTACGACCGGAAATATTATCAGTTCATTCCCGGGCTCAGCTAATGTCCATGTAACATCTACATCCGGCGTTACATCCGGCGTTTACAGAATAATCGTAACAGGAACAAACGCAAACAGCAGAACGCATAATTCTTCAGTAAGTTATCTTGTCGGAAAAAACTATGTTTCAGTAAACTCGAACAGGCCGGATAGATACCTACAGTTTAAAATTGATAACCAGGTATACACAGCCGGGCAATATAATACATGGGACCTCAACGCCCCTCACACGCTGTCCGCAGTTTCTCCGCAGACTATCGCGTCAAACCGGTTTATTTTCCGGAGCTGGAGCGACGGCGGGGATACCTCTCATGTTGCTAATATTACACCGCAAATAACCTCTTATGTTGTCAACTACGGAATTCAGTTTAAGCTTTTAACAAATATTCAGCCTTCTGCCATACCTGCTGTAATTACAGGCGGCAATACGTATTATGATTCCGCTTCTAATGCCGGGCTATCAATATCCCCGGTGCAGCTGCAGTATAATAATCAGACATGGTATTTTCAGAGATGGCAGGGTACAGGCGCCGGTTCATATACAGGCCCCAATGCAACCGTGCAGATCCCTATGAACGGGGTAGTAGTTGAAGCAGCAATATGGGATACGATAGCTCCAATTGGAATTATTAATCTTAGCAACAGGATTCCCCAGCAATACGCGCTGCATCAAAATTATCCGAATCCGTTTAATCCGACAACGAAAGTTAAATTTGATCTGCCTAAAAGCGGCCAGGTTAAGCTTACATTATACGATGTGCTTGGCAATGAAGTAGCTGTGCTTTTTAACGGCATTAAGAACGCAGGCTATTTTGAGGCTGAAATCAATGCCTCATCTTATGCGAGCGGAATATATTTCTATGTGCTAAAGGCGGGCGATTTTACCGAAACAAAGAAAATGATATTGATAAAATAATATTTTGATTAAGCCGGATACTTACCGGAAATTAAGTTAATTTTTTAAAGGCGTTCTGTGAAAACAGGGCGCTTTTTTTATTGACCTCACCCCCGCGCACCATAGGTGCGCTTTCCCCCTCTATTTTTTTCGGATCCCGCTTGAGCGGGATTTCGTCCGGCATGCGGACTCAAGAGGGATGTAAATGGTATGGGTTTTTATCCTTTTACGTCTGTCGTCTCACGTCTGCCATCTGCCGTCTCACGTTTCACGTTTCACGTTTCAGGGTTCTTATTTGTATCTCATTCAAAATGTTATATTTTGATATATTTGCTGAATAAGGTTAACATGGCAAAGCCAGAAGCTAAGATTGAAAATATTATCGCTGTTCTTGAAAAGGAATTTCCTGAGTTGAAAGTAAAGGCGGGAAAGTCGGACCCTCTGGATATGTTAATTGCGACAATGCTTTCACAAAATACTACTGATAAGACAAGTTACAGGGCATTTACGAATCTGAAACAGGATTTTAAAGACTGGAAAGCCGTTATGGATGCCCCGCTTTCAAAGATCAGGAAATCAATTAAAGTATGCGGACTGGCAAATCAGAAGTCAATAAATATTAAAGGGCTATTAAAGAAACTAAGCAAAATAGACGGGAAGTTGAGCCTTCGCCGTCTTGAAAAATTATCGAACAAAGAAATTTACAGCGAGCTGCTTCAATTCAACGGAGTTGGAGTTAAAACTGTCTCCTGTGTTCTGGCTTTTAGCTTGGGAAGAGATGTGTTTCCGGTTGATACACATGTTCACAGGCTTGCCAACAGGCTGGGGCTTGCAGATGCGAAAACTGCGGAGAAGACTTTTAGCCAGCTTGAAAATAAAATACCCGAAGGAAAGAAGCTTCTTTTGCACAGCCTGTTAATTAGATTTGGAAGGAAGGTTTGCAGGTCAAATAATCCGCTTTGTTCAAAATGCAGCTTATATGATATGTGTGAATTTAACAGAAAAGAGTATTATGCGGAGCTGGGCCGGCTATCAGGGAACATACCGAAGGAAAATAATTTTATTATACTGGAGCACGTTTAGTTGATATTTGAAAAGAGTAAGGTAAAGAAGATACTCGTGATTAAGCCTGCGGCAATAGGCGATGTTTTGCTGTGCACGCCAGTAATTGAAAATCTGAGGCATAATTTTCCGGAGGCTCAGATAATATTCCTTACCCAAAAGTATTGCAAAGAGGTCCTGACAGGCAACCCGTTCTTAAACCGGATACTGACTTACGATTTAAAGCTTGATAGCGGCTGGTGCCTGATAAGAAACATCCGCAAACAAAAGTATGATCTTGTAATAGACCTGTTTGGAAATCCGCGGACGGCAATCATAACGTTTTTCAGCAGGGCAAAATACCGTGTAGGTTACAGGTTCAACTGGCGGGCGCTTGCTTATAACATTAAAATTAAACCGAGAAGCGCTTTCGTTCATAACATCGAATTCAATTTAGATAGTCTGAGGAAATTAGGGCTTGAAATAGTTCAAAGCTCCCCGCATTTTTATCTGAACGGGATCCATGAAGAATTTGCGGAAGAATTTTTCCGGTCGAACGGACTTGATGAGTGTGAAGTTATAGGCATTAATCCATGCGGCACATGGCCCACAAAAGTGTGGGGTATGGAAAAGTTTGCGGCCCTTGGAAGCAGACTTGCATCTGAATACAAAATTCTGTTGTTTTGGGGAAATGCCCAGGAGCGTAAGGTGGCTGAAAGCATTAAACAAAAGATCGGCGAAAACGCTCTTTTAATACCTGAAGTTGATATCAAATATATGGGCGCCCTGTTGACGAAGTGCAGGGCTTTTTTGACAAATGATACAGGGCCGATGCATATTGCATGGTCGCTTGGAGTAAATACAGCGGCAATATTCGGGCCGACCAATTCAAAATTACAGGGGCCATTGTCAGAAAATTCAGTGATAATTTCCAATGAATCATTGAATTGTCTTGGATGCAACCTGACGAAAATTGAAGAATGTCCTTATCAGCATAAATGCATGATGGAGCTTGATGTTGATTATGTTTATCTAAAGCTTACGGAATTGTTGAACGTTAATAAACCAATTTTAAAATCAGTTGACCGGGCAAACTAGACCCCGGCATTTGAATTATCCGAAAGGAATAGAATGAAATTATTTAAACATTCTGGAATATTTTTAGCGGTATTATTCTCGCTGTGTATTGTAGTAAACAGCAGCGCGCAATCGTCAGAATTTGAGACCGCGCTTAAAACTGCAAAGAAACAGGACAAGAGGGTAATTGTAGACGTTTATACCGACTGGTGCGGATGGTGTAAAAAGATGGACGCTGATGTATACGCCAAAAAGAAAATTAAGGAGATTATTAAGGACAATTTTGTATTTGTAAAACTTAACGCAGAAGGCAGCTCAAGCATAAATTACATGGGAACGGCTTACTCTGAATCTGATCTTGCTTCTTTATTCCAGGTAACCGGTTACCCTACAACCGTGTTCCTTGAGCCGAATGGAAAAGTTATTGATTACAAATACGATAATGTAAAAATGAATAATCTGCCCGGGTATTTTAAAATATCAGATTTCCAGAAGATATTGGAGTATATCAGCGATGGGGATTATGCTGACACTGATTTGAGTTCTATTGTTAAGTAATTTATTGCGGCGTTCAGATTTTGTTAAGCGAAACAAAATCATTTTAGATATTCATCCTTAGCTCTTAGCATATGATTAGTTAAGAAATAATAGCTGGTTTTATATATCATTTAAATTACTGTTTTTTGCCGTTAATTTAACAATGTTTTTATTGGAAGAGATTTAATGGATCATTTTTATTGAATTTCATCGCACATTTAGCCTTTTCACAGGTTTGTTTTTCATCAAAAAATGTGATAATTTTGTTAAAACAAGGTAATTATTTCATTATTTTAAAATGGGGGTTAATATATGAAAATGCCAAAAATTACAATTTTATTTTTTGTTGCTTTATTTCTTCTGCTTTCAAATGTTTCAAACTCACAGGTCACTTACACTTCTTCAAAATTGAAACCCGCGGCTTTCATAATCGAGTGGGATTTTAGCTTTAACCAACCGTTGCCCAATGCATATGGAGATTTGGGCGACATGTTCACATTTAAGAACTATGGTTTGAAATTCGGCGTAGGAAGCCATATAAACATGAAGCTATCGACCGATAAGAAAGGCAGAATCAGGCCTTATGTTTCTTTAGGTTATGACTTGCTGATGAACAATAACGGTAATCAAGCATATATTGGGGCGAATACAACAAACGCCTATCCATTTACCGGCGACTCAACAGGCTCGCCCGTACCGGGTACTTCGAAGATCTGGATGCATGTATTTAATGCAGCTCTGGGATTTGAATATGCTTTCACTAATAAGACAAAATGGACGCCGTATCTAAATTTGGACCTTGGTTTAAACATGATATTTGGCACATATAAACAAACGCCAAATTCGGTGCCTGTAAATACTGTTCCCGGAGAAATAGCATTTACAATTAAACAGGCTGCAAGATTTGGCGGCTCGATTGGCGCAGGCGTTGATGGAAGGGTAACAAGGTTTTTCGGAGTAGCAGCAGGTTTCAGATACAGGCTGGCTAATTTAACCAAGAGTTCAAGCCTTTCTACAGACCTGAACAAGTTTGAATTGAATGATGCCGCAGATGCTTCATTAAATAATAATTTGACCAGCGGTAGGACAATTGGATATTTAACATTTTATCTTGGCGCCGCTTTTTATATAGGTAAAAAATAGTAATTCGTAAAAGTTTTTAGAAAGCCTCTCAAATATTTTGGGAGGCTTTTTGTTTTTCTGCAGGATTGATAAC
Organism: uncultured Ignavibacteriales bacterium; assembly: GCA_964568655.1. Taxonomy (GTDB): domain Bacteria; phylum Bacteroidota; class Ignavibacteria; order Tepidaquicellales; family OLB5; genus CAWFKW01. The sequence continues at coordinate 10,450 of CAZMRG010000067.1, forward strand.
TCTTCTGAATCCGATATACCCGGCAATAAAAAACACAATAATTGAAATTACAGCGTACCGTTGATTCCCGGTCAGCCACGAGACCAGTCCGAAAGTTAGCGGACCTAATATAGTGGACGTTTTTTCAAACAAACTGAAAAATCCGAAGAATTCCGTTTTCCTTTCATCCGGCGTTAAGACCGACATAAAGCTTCTTGATAACGCCTGTGTTGAACCAAGAAACGTTCCTGCAAGTCCGCCGATTATCATAAAAGAGGTTTTATCATTGCTGAAAAAGATCAAAGTGCAAAGAACTGCCCATGATAAAATGTTGAATGAAAGAGTTTTCTTTAGTCCCATTTTGTCTGCAATAAAACCAAAAAGGAACGAGCCGCCTAAGGCTGTTATCTGGACGATTACAAAGAATAATATTAGGTCCGGAATAGTAAAATTAAGCGTAGTCTGCGCGTAAATTGCAGAGAAGAAAATAATCGTATTTACGCCATCGATGTAGAGAAAATAGGAAAGCAGGTAATTGCGCAGATTTTTATAATTGTTCACATGTCTAAGAGTCTCTGCGGTGCGTTTAAATCCGATAGTAATAAAATTAATCTGCTCGCCATCAATCGGGATTTTCTTTTCTTTAACGAAAGCGAATATCGGGACGGCAAAAATAAGGAACATTATAGCGCATGCGATAAACGTCATTGGAGGGTTATCTTTGAGGAACATTACCGCTACCAGCGCGGCAAGCGAGCCTAAATATCCTATTGCATATCCAAAAGAAGAAACTTTATTGTAATTTTCTAATGCTGTAATATCTTTTAGGAAGGCGTCATAAAACCCCAACCCTGCCTGGAACCCTATATTCGATAAGATAAAAAGCGCCATCGCCAGGAATATCATCCCGGGCCCGACAAAATACATAAACGCAGTGGTTACAACACAAAGAGCTGTAAAGAAAAACAAGTAAAGCTTCTTATTGCTTCGGTAGTCTGCGGCTGCGCCCAATACAGGGCTCAGGACCGCGACTATTATCATAGAAATATTTATAGATGTCGACCAGTAAAAATCAGCTACCGGTTCATTGAAAGCTATAACCTTCTTGAAGTAAATTGCAAATACAAATGCGACGATTATAACCGCATATGACGAATTAGCAAAGTCGAACAAAGACCACATGAATACGTCTTTGTTCAGCCACTTATTTCTGGTTTTTACTTCTTCCAATAATTCTATTTTTCTTTCGGAGCTTTACTTTTGTTAGCTGCCGGTTCATGAGCTGTAGTATGAGTAATAAGTCCTTTTCCTTTCTTCTTGATTTTTTTCTTATCGTTAAGCCCTGCAAGCAGCGCATCAACCACGCCGTTAACGAATTTTCCGGAGTTCTTTGTGCTGAAATTCTTGGCTAGGTCGATGGATTCATTTATGGAAACCTTTGTCGGAATATCCGGGAAAAAGAAAAATTCGCTCAGGCACATCTTAATTATGATAGAATCGAGGATTGCAATTCTTTCCATATCCCAGTGTTCCACGGTAGCTTTGATCAGCTTTTCATAATCTTCGTTATTTTCAAGCGTGTGCTTAATAAGTTTCCTTGCGAAATGTTCTATCTCGCCGTCTTCGATGTTTTGGAGCTGCTCCGCGATAATCGGTTCGATCGGGTCTTTGGTCATTTCATAAGCATACAATATCTGAAGCGCTTTTTCCCTGACCTGTCTTCTTGAAACTATTTTGTTCATGTTTTTTCGTGTTTATTAATTATCCAATTCCGAATAACCAGAATAGAATTATAGCAAAAGATTCTTTAGTTGTAAAATAAAAACTTGATTCCGTGGATAGAGGAGTATCTGAAGCGACGGAATAAGCGTTAATTCCGTAAAAACGGCATATCTGCCTCGAGCGCGGCAAGTGAAAATTATCTGTAATGAGCGCAATGCTGCGCCAGTTGTTCTTTATGTACAAATTGTTTTTAATATACGTGATCTGCTCCAGGGTTGAGTTGGACTTATTTTCAATAAAAATATTTTTTTCATCGATTCCTTTTTTGAGCAGTTCGTTTTTAGCAACATCGGCTTCAGTCATTTCTCCCGGCGAACCGCCTCCGGTAAGCACAATGTACCTGGTAGCGCTGTCTTTTAACAGTTCATAACCTTTGTTAATTCTTTCTCTCAGCACAGGCGAGGGCCTGTTGCCTCCCCATACGGCGGCCCCTAACACAACGCCGGCATCAATTTTTATTTTGTTGTTTTCAATATATGCTCTGTCATCCCTGTATAAATTTATCCAGATAAGAAGCGAAGAATAAAACACTGTTCCTGCCAGCAAAGAGATCCAGATACTTCTGATCACGTAGAATTTTTTCAGAGCGGAGAAAGATATTACGCAGAGCGAAACTGACATGAAGAATTTCAGCGATGCAAAAACCGCAAGAAATACTATTTTCGTGCCTTTTGTGTTAAGCTGAATCACTTTTCCCGAAATTTCATCTATAAAATCTGATGAAGGAATAAAAATTGAAACGGCAAGAATAACAAGAAGCAGAACCGAGAATAAAAACAGTATCCTGAATATTGAGCTCTTAATAAGCTCAATGTGCCTGTACAAATTAATCAGCGATATTATTGCAACAGCAAAAGCCGCCGGCCATAACAGGTTGCCCCAATAAGTTATTTCGAAATTTTTGGCAAAGTAACGAAGGAAAGATAATGAAAAGAAATTGTTTGATTCGTAACTGACGTAATATTTATATGTTTCCATAACCGCAAGAACAAACAACTCGAACAGGATCAGCTCTATTAAGAGTATTCTTTTCAGAGTATTAGATTTCATGTTCATCCGGCCCAAAAACAAATAGAATGTTGAACAAATTTAGCAATTAGTTATTAAAGAACAATGGTTATTTAGCATAATTATACAAAGTTGTGCAAAAAGTTTAATATAATAAAGAAACAAAATTTTCTCATTTTTATGTTTTTCATCAACTTGCTTAATCTCTAATTACCCGGCGCATTGCATCTTTCTGCTTATTAAGTTATTTTTAGGGCAGTTCTTTGAAAACCATGTTTTCGGTTCGTCCCGTTATGGGACGATTAATAGGGAATTCGGTAACCTGCGATATAAAGCAGTGATTCCGAAGCTGTCCCCGCAACTGTAATAGAGAAAACCGTTCCACTTTAAGTCACTGTCTCCGATTCTAAGGAGATGGGAAGGCGGTACGGAAAGCGCTCTTAAGCCAGGAGACCTGCCGGAAATACATTCTTCTATGATCTTCGAGGGTAAAGATTAATGGGTTATACTGCTCTAACGCGCGGTATGAGGCTCCCTGCCTCTTAATAATCTCATTTATTCATTTTGCCAATGAGGTTATATAAGAAGCGGGGTTTTTTATTTTATAAACTCAAATAAATCGGAAACAATGAATAATACTTTCAAATTTTTGACGCTTGGCGCATTGGTTGTTATTTCAATTTATTTTTTTGGCTGCTCCTCCAATAACCCGTTGGTACCCGTTAGAATTATTTCGACTAAAGGCGCTTACATTTTATCTGAAGGGACAATGTCAAGTCCGGGCAAGCTTTCATTCTACAGCTCTGTGAAAGATACATTTTATCAAAGCATATACTCTAATGGCGTTTTGGGATTATATCCGGACGGGATGATATTCAGCGGAGATAATCTTTTTATAACCGAGCAGGGAAACTTCGGCGGCCCGGGCGAATTGCATAAGCTTGATACAAACGGAGCGGTAACGCTATCTTCAAATCCGTTTGGAACAAATCCTTATTCGGCCGCAGTTGCGAATAATAAAATTTATGTAACAAACGGGCCGGCAAGCGCAGTATCGGTTCTGGATGCAAATTCTCTTTCTTTAATCAAAACAATTAATGTTGGCGTTTATCCGCAGGAAATTCTTGCTATCGGATCTAAGGTTTTTGTCGCGAACCAGAGTTTGTTCAGCGGCGGTCAAGACTCAACGATATCGGTAATAGACGCCGTTCATGACAGCGTCGTGGCGACTATTGTCGTTAGAAAGAATCCATCATCATTAGCTGTGACAAGTGACGGAAAACTGCTTGTTGGCTGTCCGGGTCCTTCAAACATTATCTATAAAATTGACGTATCCTCATACTCAAAACTTGATTCAATGACCTCAAACGAAGGATTTATTTCTGATATTTCAGTCGATATTAACAGTACGGCAGTATACTTTATAGGTGGATTGAATTTCTCAGGCGACAGAATCATAAAATTGGAT
>CAZMRG010000067.1:14786-16591 GCA_964568655.1 uncultured Ignavibacteriales bacterium
GGCTTAAAAACAGTTTCATTGAATTCCACTCAAAGCGAGCAGACGCTGGTTATGATAGACGGCATTAAGCTAAACGGTCAGGATAATTCACAGTTTGATTTAGAGCTGCTGCAGCTTGATGATATTTCAAAGATCGAAATTTCAGACGGCGGGCTATCCGCATTGTACGGAAGCGATGCCATAGGGGGTGTCATCAATATTATTACAGGAAATGATGAATCTGATAAACCCTTTGGTTTTGAATTGAACGGAACAGTGGGCTCATATGGATTGAAAAAGATCTATTTGAAATCATCTCAGAGCTTCATGAGAAACAGGAAGAAATTTATCAGCTATTCGGTTGCATATTCAAGCGAGTCAGCTAAAAATAATTATGATTTTAATTATTTTGACGGCGCGGCATACGTTTTAAAAGAAAGGGAGAATAACGATTATAACAGTAATTACTTTAATTTTAATTTAAACGTCAGGCCGGATAACAAATCTGATTTGCGAATTAATACATATTATAATTATTTTAACAGGAGCCTGCCCGGACTGGAGATCGGTTATGCTCCCGGAACTGCAAAGCAAATTGACAGGGATGTTGTTTCTTCGGCTGTGTATACTAAATCTTTTTCAAAATACTTTAAACTTATATCAAATTTAGACTATAAGTATTCTCTCAGAAGTTATTATGACACTTCGACATTTAACTTAACGACAGAAGTTAATAGTTTCTACAAACAGAATTCTTTGATCCATGGCTCTACTTTTAACTATACCCCATCGGTAAAAAGCGAGCTGGATTTTGGTTACGAGCTGAGCGCCAACAGAATTTCAAGCGACCAGATCGAGGAAGGCAGTTTGTTCCAGGGCGCGGTATTTGGCGCTTATAAATATGTAATTGGCGGGAATTCAATTCCAAAAATTACTTTGTATCCGTCTATAAGATATGATTACTTTTCTAATATAAATGATAAAAATGTGCCGACCGGAAAGATGGGTGTAAATATAAAACCATTTGAGAAAACTGATCTCTCGTTTAAATCATCTTTCGGAAATAATTTCCGTGCGCCGTCGTTCGACGATCTTTACTGGAAGGACCTTGGGAACAGGGATCTGAAGCCGGAAAAATCCGTTTCTTTCGATGGCGGTTTCTTCTACGGTTTCAATTTTATCGGGAGAAACGAGATCGAATTTTCATATTTTAACGTTAATACTACCGACAGGATAGTCTGGACACCGGGAAAGGATAATATATGGCGGCCTGTTAATATAGGCAGAGTAGTTTCAAACGGAATTGACGCTTCTATAAGAAGCCGCGCCGATCTATCAAAAAAATTCAAAGTGTTGTTCAGCTTCAATTATAATTATGCAAATTCAACGAAGAAAAACGAAGATTTCCCGGGAGACCCCTCATATAATAAGCAAATGCTCTATATTCCTAAGGAATTTTTCAAGTCATCGGTTATGTTTAATTATTTGACTTCTAGCAAAGTTATTAAATTTGTATCTTTAAATGCATTTTATACATATTCCGGCTTAAGGTACATGAATCCTGATAATTCCGTTTATGTGCCCTATTATCAGTTATTAGACGCAAATTTAGGTATCGGTTTTAGTATATTTGACGCTCAAGCCGATTTGAAATTTGATGTAAATAACATCCTCAACCAGGATTACCAGGTAATTGCGGGGTACCCGATGCCCCTGAGAAATTATAGATTACAAATAAGTTTTAAATATTAAATTTTCAATTAAGGAGATATTAAAATGGTCAACTTTATAACAGCGGTTTTACTGATCTTATTTGCGGCATTTTC
>CAZMRG010000068.1:0-16376 GCA_964568655.1 uncultured Ignavibacteriales bacterium
TGAGACTTTGTAGAGAATTACCTCAAAAAAAGTATAATATGAGGAATAAAAGGACATATAATAAAACGTCATAAAATGGTGATTATTTGGTAACAAACGATAGTTTGAATCAACATCTATATATCGTTTCAGATAATATGAAAATTTGTCTGAATTTTGTTTTCAACTGAACAGAATTGTTATAATTTGATTAAATTTGATTATTCCATTTGAATCATCTTTCAATTCACTTTAAAAATGAGCATTTTATACAATTAGTAAATAAAAGAAGAGAATCATCATGAAATTTCGCTTATTATTAGTTTTTTCCATTCTGGCTTTGGCAGCCATTAGTTACACCATTTTATCAGGCGAAACAGATGATGATAAAGATGATTTTATCACAGTCAAAGGTTCGGACGGTGTTCTGGTAAATTGCGGCGTTGAAAGATGGTCTATTAAGACGTGCACAGATGGCGATACATCTCACGTTAATTTTAATATAATTGTCCCGAGCACAATTTTATACCAACGCTCGCTGCCAACTCCGCCAACTTTGCCGGCAAACAACAGGCTGCCACTTGAAGATTCAGTTTACCAGATCGATTGCAAGCTCGTAAGATATAAGCTTGAAGATGACGGCGACGTTCATTGTGTGATAACCGCCAATGGCAACATTGATACTATGGTAAGCGAGATATGCGACCCGCAGTGTCCCAATATTGCGCAGACCAGCAGGTTTGCCGAGCTTACTACTCTGAGGAACTGGTTTGTTTCAAATTATCATCCCTCCACAAGCTGGCAGTATCCGAATTTAAATATCAGGATCACGGGCGTTGGCTTCTATGATTTTCAGCACGGGCAAATAGGTATTCCGCCTAACGGAAGAGAGATACACCCGATATTAACAATGACATTGCTGACAGGAATTGAACCAATTGCAGGAATTATACCAAAGGATTTCATGCTCTACCAGAATTTCCCGAATCCGTTCAATCCGGGTACTAAAATAAATTTTGATTTGCCTAACGATGCAAAGGTTGAACTTGTTGTATACGATATGCTGGGTCGCGAAGTTGCAAAATTAATTGACGGGCAAACAAAACACGCCGGCAGCTATTCAATAAATTTTGACGGCGCAGGATTTGCTTCGGGCGTATATTTCTACAGGCTGCAGGCAGATGATAAAGCGGTTATCAGGAAGATGGCGCTGATCAAATAAATATCAGGAACACGAAAGTAATAAACAGTACAAAGTGTATTATGCCCTGCAATGCATTGGTTTCGCCATCCTTATAACTTAACGCGCCAACCATCAGCGAAATTACAACCATAGCCTCCTGAACCGGCGTTAAACCTAAAATAACTTCTTTGTGAGTAATAAAGCCCACCACCAAAACAATCGGGATAGTAACGGAAATTGTTGAAAGTATCGAACCAAGCGAAATATTTATTGAGCGCTGCATGTCGTTCTTAAGACTGGCGCGAACCGCGGTTATGCCTTCAGGCGAGACAATAATAATTGCGATGATGAGGCCGGCGATCCCGACGGGCCAGTTCATCAGGTCGGTTGCATCATCAAGAGTTATTGAGAGCGTCTCGGCCAGGACTGAAATAGACCCGATGGTCAATAAAAGCAGGAGAGTGTGATAGAACGTGTTTATCTCTTTCTTGGACATTTCAGGCTTGCTCTTGCCGTCATTTTCTGAGATTGAAATAATGTTCTCAAACTTGAAATAATAATTATGCTCCTTCGATTGCATCCTGAGGAAAATTATGTAAAGTACAAATGATGAAACCGAAAGAAATATTTGATATGTATGATAGTATTCTACTTTTACAACCAGCGGCAGGAACAATCCCACGCCGATTATCCCGAATATCATGGAAAAGTAGGAATTTGAGCTTCTGAGATTATATTTTTGTTCGCCGTATTTCAAGCCCCCCAGCAGCATAGTGAGGCCTGTAAGACCGTTCAGAAGGATCATTACGGTCGAGAAAATTGTATCCCTGGCAAGGGTGGGGTCATCAGAATCATGAAGCATCATAGTAGTGACCATAATGATCTCTACAGTAACCGCTGAAAATGTAAGTATCATCGTTCCGTAAGGTTCGCCGAATTTATAAGCCAAAAGCTCTGCGTGATGAACAACGCCAATGGCGGCATATATTATTATGCCTATTACAAATACGAACATCGCAATTTTTAAAGCGCCTGAATCCATTAACCCCGGACTTCTTGTTATAAATGCGAGGGCAATGGCTGAGAGCATTGCAATGACAAACGATTTTTCTTTCTTAATAAAATTCGGCATATTATATTGAAGATTAAGTAAAATTATAAAAATCACAGCGTTTAATCAATTCATATCATAATTATGTTAATGATATCCAGGGCTATAGTGTTTTGTCTGATGTCCATCTTTATTTCAGTTGTCGCGTTTTCACAGTCTTCTTCAGACATAACTAAGAAAAATGATGAACGGGATTTAATAAAAAAATCAAATATTAAATCCAAAACCATTTGGGAATTCCGTTATGTTCCCGGAAACGAAGAAGCGTTCAGCGATAGCGGCTACAAAGCGTTTAATTATGATTATGACAATGATGGAAGGATAACTTCTTATACAAAGTATCACATATTTTCCGATCTGACTGTAAGAGAAACATATAGGTACGGAAAGACAAATTATATTGACCAGTCGGTCAGGTATAATTCAGCGGGCGATATGATCGAGACAATAGATTATAAGTACAATGCAGCGTTCAGGCTTAAGAAAGAAATTCACACCGCTTTTTATAACGGAATCCGCCCGGGGGTTTATTTTTCGATCCTTGCAAGCATTAATGATGACAGCCTTTTTGGCCAGGTGCAGGAAGATCTTGAAATTGACCCAAAGCTTGAGAGCTATACTATTACAATTAATGTCTCCGATCCCAATGAAGAAAATCAATATATTGTTATCGGAGATGAATCGGATCCAACATCGCCGCGTTTTTCATGGTCGCAGATTCAGATGACGACCCAGCGCGGCTTGTTAAGTTACCAGGGGCCTAACAGAAAAGAACATACATACATTAACAAGAATATCGCAAATGTAAATTACAAGTATGATAAAAAAGGCAGCCTGCTCGAAAAGGCTGTTCTAAATACATCCAATGACGTTATAGAGAGGGAAACATACCGCTACGATTCATCCGGCCGCAAAACCGGGTATACAAGATACAATGAAAGCGGGAAAATGAGCGGAAGCGAATCATATAATTATGATGCTAAAGGAAACCTTGCGGAATCGATCGGGCTTGATGCAGGCGGTAAGCTTGCCAGCAGGCTGACATACAAATATGATGATTCAGGCAATTTGACCGATAAGATCTGGTACAGCTCCGCCGGAGAAATTAATTCCAGGTACAAGTATACTTTCAATAATGACGGCAGAATGAATGACGAAACAAAATTCAGGGGTGAAAACGAGAAAGAAAGCCGCTTGTCGTATAAATATGACGCCAACGGGAATATGCTTGAGATTGTAAAGTATGACGCCAATGACAGTAAAGAGAAACTTACAAAATATGTATACGAGCTTTATTAATATCTCTCTAAATTGAATAGAAAGCTAAAGTTTTCAATATTATCTTTATAGATTAAATGAAAATATTGAATAACTTCTAAGCATAAATGGACGACAAACCGCTCGGGAATCTGATCGAAGTAAGAAGCCTTACAAAAAAATTCGGTGATTTGACGGCTGTAAACGGTATTTCATTCGATGTGAAGCACGGCGAAGCTTTTGCTTTTCTTGGTCCTAACGGCGCAGGGAAAAGCACTACAATAAAAATGCTGATTACGCTGCTTAAGCCAACCAGCGGAACCGCGCTTATTAATGGTTTTGACCTTGTACATAATTCATCAAACGTCAGACGGGACGTTGGTTATGTACCGCAAATGATATCAGTTGACGGAACGCTTACCGCCTACGAAAATATGGCGCTAATGGCGAAATTGTATGATATCCCATGGAAGGAATGTGAACAGAGAGTGAGGGAAACTCTTTCGTTTTTCGACCTTGACCAGTATAGCAAATCACTGGTAAGGACTTTTTCAGGAGGAATGATCAGAAAGCTTGAAATAGGGCAGGCGATAATCCACCGCCCGAAAGTTCTTTTCCTGGATGAACCGACTTCTGGTCTTGACCCAATAGCGAGACAGAAAGTGTGGGAGCATATTTTGGAACTCAGAAAAACGTACGGCACAACAATATTTTTCTCCACACACCAAATGGAAGAGGCGGATGAGATGAGCGATCGCGTTGCCATAATGCATAATGGGAAAATTGCAATTATTGGCTCTCCTGAAGAAATAAAGGGAAAAACAAAATTAGCAAACGCCACACTCGAAGACGCTTTCATTTATTTTTCAGGGACCGATTTGAAAGAAACAGGAAACCTAAGCGATATAAGCAGGACAAGAAGGGCAGAGGCAAGGCTTGGTTAAGATATGATTACCCGGTTTAAACAACTGCTCATAAAGTCTTATGTCCTGGCTGAAATGGAAGTCAGGAAGCTGTTGCATGACCCTACAGAATTGGCTACACGTGCCATTCAGCCGATCTTATGGCTGGGCATTTTCGGAGAAGCATTGAGCAAGGTCCGGGCCATACCAACAGAAGGCTATACTTATTTACAGTTCATCGCTCCCGGAATACTTACCCAGTCGATTACTTTCATGGCTATATTTTACGGTCTTTCCATCATTTGGGAAAGAGACATGGGTCTGCTTCAAAAATTTCTTGTTACCCCTACTCCAAGGCTGGCTCTTGTTTGGGGTAAGATGTGGTCGGCCGGCATACGCGGCCTATTCCAGGGAATAATTGTTTACTTGTTTGCGCTGGCGCTTGATATACATCTTATAATTTCTTTAACATCGGTGTTATGGGTAATAGTAATTACTTTGCTTGGCGCCGGATTTTTTACAGGGCTATCAATGATAATCGCTTCAATAGTGAAAACCCGCGAGAGGTTTATGGGAATAGGACAGGTTATTACTCTGCCGCTTTTTTTCGCATCAAACGCGATTTACCCGATTGCAATTATGCCTGCATGGCTGCAATATATTGCAAATGTCAATCCGCTAAGCTACATGGTCGAAGCGCTTCGCTCGCTTCTGGTTACAGGTAATTTAGTTAATCTGCCGCTGGATATAGCTGTGCTGGCTTCCGTAACGCTCGGAATTTCATTCCTGAGCGCTTATATGTACCCGAAAGTTGTGATGTAATGATAAGCTTTTATTTTTGGGACAAAATAATTTCACAAAAAATCTGTTATATTCGTATAATTAAAGGATGATAAAACTAAATTATGAGCGATAATAAATTGGCGCAAGCGACGCTTCAGCAGCTAAAGGAAAAGGTTCAAAAGAATGAATCTTTGAATCCTGATAACAAGACCGAGCTTCTTAATCTTCTTACATCTCTAGATTCAGAGATCACAGAGCTTTCAAAATCCAAAGCTGAACATGCCGAGAATATAGTCGGGCATATAGAGCGCTCCACTCATGAAGCTTTGAAAGATGAGAAAGACCCTCCATTGCTCAAGAAAACGCTTGAAGGGCTTTCTGATTCAGTAAAGGGATTTGAAGTCTCGCACCCTGTCCTAGTGGAAGACGTTAATTACTGGGCAACTGTTCTTGCGAATATGGGGCTCTGATCCCGTTTCACATGTAACAACTTTGCAGATTTTTTTATAATCATTTCTATTCCAAAAAAATAATTAAATAAATTTTCCGGAGGACAAAATGAAAAAAATATCAGCTTTGTTAGTTCTTTTTTTGATCGTTTCTGTATGTTCGTCAACTCAAGCTCAAAAATTAAAGAGTTTCGGCTTAAAAGGGGTGTGGGAGCTTGGAGGTTCAATTTTTTATACTAACTCGACTCCTGTTTCAGACGGAGTCACGGGAAATTCCATAAGTACATTTCAGATCCAGCCTGTCGCAGGTTATTTTATTCACAAAAGCATTGAAATAGGCATTCAGCCGAATATTACAACATCAAGCTCCAATGGATCGTCATTTACTACAATGGGCTTATACCTGGCGCCGGCTTATAATTTTATTTTAAAGGGAAAGGTTTACCCGGCAATTGTGGCTCTTGTAGGATATACGTCAACGTCTTTTTCCTCCAGCGGCGGAACATCTACTTCGGCAAGCGGTTTCAGCTGGGGAGGGGAAGCTGGCGTTAAAATAAATCTATTGGGGAACAGCTTATTATTTGTAGGTTTACAGTATTTGCAAGTAACAAATAATCCTTCCGGAGCTGCCAGCAGGAACGGCCAAAACGTATTTACATTAGGCGCAGGTTGGAACGTATTCTTTTAAATGACCCTGATTGAGCGCCCCCAAAATTAGCTGAATTGGGCACAAGAAATGACTATATTTAGGTATTGTTTAAGTGGCGCTTTTTTAGTTATCTTTGTACAGTTGTAAGATTATGGTAGTGGGAGTTGGCTTTGTAAGGGTGGCCAACGTTTTCGGATGATAGCTCCCAGCTTTCTGAAGGAACTCACTACCTTTCTTTTTTATATAAAGAGACCTCGTTGGTTTTAGTAACCGGCGAGGTCTGTTTATTTTCATATTAGCCAAAATCATTTTTCTCTATATTTGTATATGAGCATGCTAATGTCTACTCAGACTCATTTATGAAAAGTAATATATCCGACTCGCTGAAATTATCAAACTCACCCTTCACAGTTATAATCACTGACGAAAAACCAATTGACGGCGTTCAGTTCAAAGAAGGCCGTTGGGGATGCGTTGCCGCTATGATGGTAACCGCATCCAAAGGCAAGACCGCATTCTTCGACAGAAATACGTTCGGCTGTATGGGCGGCGGAACGGGGATAGGATTCGGCGACCAGTACAAAGATTTTCCAATCGAACAGCTGCTTTCTACCGGGGATAAGAATTATGTCACTGATAAACGCAGAATGCATTTGATGCAGGAGGGGGAACGGTATGTAAAAACTCCTGAGCTGGCAAGGAAATTTATTGACTCGCTGCCGATGAGAGACGTTCCCGCAAAATATATTTTGTTCAAGCCGCTGGAGCTGTCTGAAGAATCAGATAAACCCGGGCTTGTAATTTTTCTTGTAAACGCCGATCAATTATCCGGACTTGTTGTGCTTGCAAACTATGACCGCGAAACATCTAACAATGTAATAGCGCCGTTTGGCGCCGGCTGCCAGTCAATTTTATATGGTTACGCCGAGGCCGAAAAAGAAAATCCAAAAGCGGTGATAGGATTTTTTGATATTTCCGCCCGTCCGCATATAAATAAGGACCTGCTATCGTTTACAGTTCCTTATAAAATGTTTCTTGAAATGGAATCGAACGTTGAAAGCAGCTTTTTGAAAAAAGAATCGTGGATGAAGCTGTGTGAGAGAATTGAATAAAGGAAGTTTTAAAATTTTTTTTTAACGCTTGCCGGGAATTCCAAAATCCGGTAAGTTAATATTATCAGAAGGAGAAAACAATAATGCATAAGAAAAGCGTTGAATTGCTGAACAAATCCGTTGCCGATGAGCTTAGCGCGGTTCACCAGTATATGTATTTTCATTTTTATTGCGATGACCAGGGTTACGATCCGCTTGCAGGACTTTTCAAAAAAACGGCAATTGAAGAAATGCTTCATGTTGAGCGCCTTGCCGAAAGGATACTTTTTCTCAAAGGCGAGATAGAGATGAAGCCCGCCGGCGAAGTTGAGAAGATCCACGATGTTAAGGAAATGCTGAAGAAAGCTGCAAAGATGGAACAGGGCAGCGCGCATGATTATAATCTTTGGGCGAATGAATGCTCCGCCAACGCGGATTCGGTGACCAAAAAGCTGTTCGAAGATCTTGTAGTTGAAGAAGAACGTCATTTTGACCAGTTTGATACGGAAATAGATAACATAGCAAAATTCGGCGATAACTACCTCGCCCTGCAGTCTATTGAAAGAAGCAAGACTATGGGAGCTCCTGCTCAGCCATAATTTGTTCAGTTTTGGTTTTATAAGGCGGCGTTCTAAAAAAAGCGCCGCTTTTTTTATTGCCCTAATTTATAGGTTTTAGACGGATTATCTGTTATTTTTGTAGTCTATTTATTAATCATAAAAAAATTCATTATGGCGCTGCATCACACAGAAGAAGAATCTTCCCAAAATGCATTTGATATGCATGCTACTCCGCTAGCGATAGAAAACATTCCGAAATATAAAATGCCGGAAAATTCAACTGATTCCAATGTAGCCTGTTCATTGATACAGGATGAGCTGATGATGGACGGTAACTCCAAACAGAATCTTGCCACGTTTTGCCAGACAACGCTGGATGATAATGTGCAGGCGCTTATGAACAAGTGCATGGATAAAAACATGATAGATAAAGATGAGTACCCGCAAACGGCTGAGATAGAAAAAAGATGCGTTCACATACTTGCGAACCTGTGGAACTCTCCTAATGAAAAAATTGCTGTTGGCTGTTCAACAACCGGTTCAAGCGAAGCCGCAATGCTTGGAGGACTTGCCCTGAAATGGCAATGGCGCAAGAAACGGGAAAAAGAAGGAAAGCCGGCTGATAAACCCAATATTATTACAGGACCGGTTCAGGTCTGTTGGCATAAATTTGCCCGTTATTTTGACGTTGAAATACGTGAGATACCAATGGAGCACAACAGGTATCTCATGACACCGGAAGAAGTAATCAAAAGAGTTGATGAAAATACAATAGGCGTAGTTCCTACGCTTGGCGTAACATTTACATGCCAGTACGAAGATGTAAAAGCAGTAAGCGATGCGCTTGATAAATACGAAAAACAAACCGGACTTTATATCCCTATACACGTTGATGCGGCCAGTGGTGGATTTGTCGCTCCGTTTGTTACGCCTGATTTGCTGTGGGATTTCAGGCTGCCGCGGGTGAAATCCATAAATACATCGGGCCATAAATACGGGCTTTCGCCTTTGGGTGTGGGCTGGGTAATTTGGCGTGAAAAAACCGACTTACCTAAAGAACTGGTATTCAACGTGAATTATCTTGGCGGAAATATGCCAACATTTGCGCTGAACTTCTCAAGGCCTGGCGGACAAATTGTTGCTCAATATTATAATCTGGTCAGACACGGTAAATCAGGGTACCGCAGGATTCAGGAAGCATGCCTTAAGATTGCTCAATACATTGCCCGCAGAATTGCAAAGCTTGAACACTTCGACATAATCTATGACGGCGACGGCGGTTTGCCCGGCTGCTGCTGGAAACTGAAAAACGGCGTGGACCATGGATTTAATTTATTCGATCTGTCCGATAAGCTCAGGTCAAGAGGCTGGCAGATAGCATCGTATTCGCTTCCGCCTGATTGTGAAGATGTTGTGATACAGAGAGTATTGGTGCGTAATGGCTTTAATAAAGATCTTGCTGATTTACTGATAGGAGATTATAAACGGGCGCTGCTGTATTTTGAAAAGAATCCGGTAAGACAACCGCTTTCTGAAGCGGAAGCGGGCGGGCATCACCATTAATTCACGGCGGTTATTTGCCTGTTTCAGAAATAAATGAGTCAGGGTAGCCTTCAGCACGGACTTTTTCAAGCTCAGCTTCAGCGTCAGTAATTGAGTTGAATAATCCGGCTTTTACCTTGATCCACCCGCCGATATTCAAAGCATTTATTTCAATATTCAACGAAGCTTTAGCTTTATCCGAAAATTTCTGGGCGGATACTTCATTTGTGAAAGCGCCAATTTGAATTGAATAAGTCTTAACCGGTATCTGTTTCGGGCTCTCATTATTATTTTCTGTAGCTGTATTAGAATTATCCTCAGGGGTTGTGTTTTTTATAACCTGTTGATTTGGATTGTCATTATTAGTAGTATTGCCTGTCTGTCCTCCTTCATCTGAGGTTTCGATCTCGTACCCCACATTATTGCAGGCGTATACAAAAAGGGAAAGCGATAATATAATTGCCGCTCTTATTATTTTGATTTTTTTCATATAAACTTCATTTTTGGCGCTGTCAATAGCTTTTTACATTGAAAATATAGCTTAGTAAAGAATTTCTTACTATACACTAAACACGTTATATTCTGATTCAGTAATAAGTTATAAGCCGCGCCTCACATCTAACATTAAGTGATGAAAACGAGCCAAAAGCAGCGTTTTTTTAAAAGCGTCAATTCCCAAATTATTCTAATTGCGATAAATTGGGTTACTTTAAGAAGTCCGAGGCGTAATTAAACGTATCTTCAAAGCTTGAATTTACGGTTTTTTGGATTTTTTCATTTACCGGAAAGGGATTTATGTGGTCATATTTATATGGATAATCCATTACTTTAATTCTAACCGGCATTGTTTTATAATCATACTTTAATGTTTGCATGACAGACTGTGGTTTCATAACTATATCCTGTTTCAAAGCCAGCGCGCATATACGACTGCCGATTTCTATTAGCCTGTTAATCCGTTCAGTCTTCATTTTATTTTGTGAGAGCATGCTCCTGAAAAAGTGTCCGGTGGATGTATTTTTTTCAAAGTAAGTTGCAAGAAATTGGTTGCCGCAAATATTTTCATCAAAGTTTTCAACATAGAGATCATGCAGAACTGAATTTGCCGAACTATCAATGATAAACTTTGAAACGGAATCCATAAGGTCAAACGTCGGGCCGCCGCAGAAAATAAAGAGTCTGGAAGCGCCGAAAAGATTCTCCGGATCTGCCATTAGCAGAATTTCAGAGAGGAATGCGCCGATAGAATACCCGAAAAAATCTATGCTTGCATCTGGACTTATATTAGGATGACAGCCGCTTCTTATTATACTGACTAATTGAACAAGGTCGTTTATTGTCTTAATTCCTGACCATAAGAATCGGGTTGGTTTGATGTTTAATCTTGCGCTGATAGAAGCGTTAACAAGCGATGAACAGAAATTTTCAGGGTAAACCTTGTTGCGGATAAGCGAGAGTTCTTTCATTAATCTTGGCGCGCTCCATGCCGCCGGCGCACGGTTCATATGAAAGCTGATAGGGAACAGAATTACATCTTTACCGGTTCTTTCCAGAAGCGCTTTTGCCCACGGCAGGTATTTATCCCAATACTTCTCATTAAAGCCGTGTAATAAAATTATAACTCTCTTTGATCTTTCATCGTTTGCAGCTTTAAACATTGAATAATCGAAATGATTGTTTTGTTCAACATCGCAATCCTCTTTTTCGAACAGATCCTTGATGATTGAGGCGACTTTTACATCTGTTTCGTTTTTCCCTTTCAAATATACAGCAAGTTCATTTCGTGTCTGAGCGTAATTATCAGCGACATTAGATGCGAAATCATTTGACGAGTAAAACGGGATATTCAGAATTTGGAAAGATGACCCCGGAACGATACAATTGTTCCCGGCGGAGTGATAAATCTGTTTTAAACTATGATAATCTTCGAAGTAGGCCATTACTATTTCAGGTATACAAAAATAATTTTAATTAACGGCAAAATAAATGCGAAAACGCATATGGATTGAAAATTGCTATTTAGGCGAATAGAGGTTTTTCTTCAGCAAACCGCTACCTCTCCCCTGCGCACCTAAAGGTGCGCTTTCCCCTCTCCATGTGGAGAGGGGTGCCCCGATGAAGATCGGGCGGTTTGAGGTATTGAAGTGAATATCTTCGGCAACAAAATATTTAACCAAAACATAACAATTATTTCGTATAATTACGCAAAAACTATTCGGGTTAATGAGAAATATTGCGATTCTGTTAATTTGTTTTGCTTTGGCATTCACATTTTTTTCATGCCAGAAAAAAGTTTCCAATTCCGGCTATGATAACGTCAGGCCAAAGCTGATAATAGGAATTGTAGTTGACCAAATGGCTTATGATTACACGGAAAGGTACTGGAATAAATTCTCTCAGGGCGGTTTCAGGAGATTGTTTACCGGCGGATTTGTTTGCAAGAATGCTTTCTTTGAACATTTCCCTACTTATACGGGGCCCGGGCATACGTGCATATTTACAGGCAATGACCCCGGCTTAAGCGGCATTGTGGCTAACGACTGGTATGACAGGAACCTTAAAAAAGAGGTCTATTGCGCCGATGACACATCTGCTAAAACCATTGGGAGTTTTTCCTCAGCAGGTAAGATGTCTCCTAAGAACATGCTTGTTTCAACTATTGGCGACAGGCTTAAGCTCACTTCTAATTTCAAGTCCAAAGTTATAGGCATTGCTCTTAAAGACCGCGCTGCGATTTTGCCTGCGGGCCGCATGTCGGATGCCGCATATTGGTATGACGGAGCGAGCAAATATTGGATCACAAGCTCATACTATATGAAAGATCTGCCTGACTGGGTTACAAAATTTAATTCAAGGCATCTTGAAGACGAATATTTAAACGCCGACTGGAACACCCTGCTTCCAATTGAACAATATACTGAAAGCACGCCGGATGATAATAATTATGAAAGAACATACAACGGCGAAGATAAGCCGGTGTTCCCTCACAAATTTCCTGAGCTGAAATACAGAAACACGCATTTGCTGCAATACTCGCCATACGGCAATACTATCACAAAAGAATTTGCTGTTGACGCTATAAAAAATCTTAATCTTGGCAAAGGCGATGCGACCGATTTTCTTTGCCTTAGTTTTTCATCCACCGATTATGTAGGGCATATGTTCGGGCCTTATTCAATTGAGGTTGAAGATACATACCTGAGACTTGATAAAGATTTATCTGAAATGTTTACTTTTTTAGATGAATATATCGGGATGGATAATGTATTGGTATTTTTAACAGCCGATCATGGTAACTCGCCAAACCCGTTGTTTCTTAAAGACCACAAAATTGACGCGGGAGCATTTCATTACGGACAAATAAAAGATTCAAGCAACGCATACTTAAAAAGAACTTTCGATCTTGAAAATGCAGCCGTTGATGTTATCAACCAGCAGATATATATTGATCATGATCTAATTCAAAGCAAAGGGAAACTACTGAATCTGATAGAAGATAGCCTGGCGGCATACATAACCCGTCAAATTGAGGGAGTTGAAAAAGTTTATACAGCGTACGATCTTTCTGTTAATAATAATCCGGATCTGTACGGCGAAAATTTCTATAACGGTTTTTATCAGCCCCGAAGCGGCGACATTCTTATAAACTTCAAACCTTACTGGATAGAAGAAAATCTGCAGGGAACAGAGCATGGCAGTCCGTATAATTACGATACTCACGTGCCTCTTGTTTGGTATGGATGGCGCATTCGCGAAGGTTCAAGCGGAGAATATGCAGCTATCAAAGATATTGTACCTACCATTGCCGATATACTTAATATAGATGTTCCGGAAAAATCCACAGGCAAACCTATCACATCAGTTTTGAATAGCGTTAAGAAATGACTAAATTGTTAAGCGCCAAAAAACTCTGATTTACTCAAGTTCCCTTTTAAACTATCCCAACCCAAATTCGCTGATTCCATTCCAAAAACAGCCCAATTTACATTTTATTACAATTAGTTACGCCATAATTACGTTACGTTAATCCAAAACAAATTATCCGGTGTTATTATTGAATTAAAAGGGAGTGTTAAATATGAAATAATTTACTAAGTAACTTAATTAATCATTGTAATATGACAAATCAAGGATTTAGTAAGTTGGGTTATTACGCTCTCGATCGTATAACCGACGTTGTTCCCTCATTTGCACCGAAAGTTTTCCAAAAGTTGTTTCTTGGAACTTTTGGTTCAGCATTTGCTTATTCTTTATATCTCAGCAAATACCGCCATCAATTATTAAAGACCAAAAATTTTGATAAGATACTTGTAGTTGTAGATATCAACATCGGCGACGCAGTGCTTCTGCAGAACAGTATTGCCGCGGTTCGAAATTATTTTCCGCAGGCGCAAATAGATTACATGTGCTCTCAAAAAGGAGGGCAACTGCTGCCGCGTATACCGATGGCTGATAATGTTTACAATGTTTTTACAAGCGGAGGGATTCCGTCTGTGAAGGATGCAGAAGCTGTAAGAGATATCCTCGTAGCAAACGATTATTCGCTGATCCTGAACTTTTCTCCTTTTGTTTCAAAAAGGATATTGAGTTACGGCGCGAACGTACTTCAAATGTATATACCTATGTCGGCATATATATTGTACCTGTGGCATGTGAAGGCAGTACATATGCATATCTCTGAAATAGCTTATATTTTTTTGGGTGATTTCTTGAAGCCGCTTGCAAAAGAGACAAACGGGGCAGGGCTTGAAATAGTCCGGAAATCAGATATTGCAGTCTCAAAAGGAAATGTTGTTTACTTATCGCATGAAGATATTCATGCAGCGCACGAGTTTCTGCTGAGCCGCGATGTTTTCCCGTTCGACAGGCTGCTTTTATTCAATCCTGACGTAACAATGAAATTCAGTATGATACCATTTTCAGTTCAGGTCCGTGCGCTAAAAAATATTCTTGAATCGGATGATGTTGATTACGCGTTAATTGCTTCGGCGTATTTTAAGAAGGGGATTGAAAACGAATTGCTTGAAGCGCTGCCTGCTGAGCTTAGAAGGAAAGTTATAATTGTTCCTTATATGAGCTTGGGAGCATTCACTGCGCTGATAGATCTATGCGATGTATTCCTGACAGGCGATACCGGACCTCTCCATATTGCAGCTTCGCGTAAGAAAGCCGCAAACAGAACCGATGAACTCAGAAACCGGACGGCAGTCGTATCGGTAATTGGTCCCACTGATTCAAGGATGTTCACTTATGACTCCGAAAAACCGGGACATATGCCTGCTTACCAGGACGCGCCTTCAAAAGTATTTGTTGGCGAAGCGCCGTGCAGAAACGTAACATGCCTGAATAAGACGGGCAAAACCTGCAATGAGATAAGGTGCTTTGCTAATATTGACCCTGAGAAAATATCCTCCTATATTGTGTCTTATTTCAGATATCTCAACACGCCCGCGCGCAAGCTGGGTTGAGATAAGTAACTAGACCGGGAAATTATTGTCATTTCAGAATATCATTTTGTTCGCTCTAAGCGCATATGTAATGGGGTTTTTGGCTGCTATTCCGATAGGCGCTACCCAGATAGAAATTGCGAAACGTCTGCTTAGCGGATACATTTTTTCGGCGGTTATGATTGTTGCCGGAGCAGTAACTTCTGATTTTACTTACGGCATAATTGCCATGTATGGTATTGCGCCTTTCCTTCAGACACCCAAAGCACAGGCCATTTTTTCAATTGCGAACTCGTTAATATTAGCTATTTTAGGCGTTGTAACCCTGCGCCAAAGTAAGGTTAAATTGAGCGAAAAGAAGGATGCGAAGGAATTTTTAGTAAAAAAACATGCGTCATTTGTTACAGGATTTTTGCTCGCAGTGGCAAATCCCTTCATAATATACTGGTGGCTGTTGGGCTCGCGGTTCCTAGGAAGCGTTTATGGAATTGAGCGCTACAGTACATCTGACACATTCTTATATCTTATATCCGGAGCGCTGGGCATAGGTTCCTACCCGCTTACGATGCTTCTGGGCATCCACAAGACTAAAAAATTCTTCTCTGAAAAAACTATAATGAAAACTACATTCATTTTCGGGATAGCGTTATTCATCCTTGCGGCATATTTCATGTTTGAGGGAGTGAGGTATTTTGTATAGCTTCTCCCTCACCCCCTGCCTAGCTTAAAGATTTATACCATCTAAATCTATTATTTGTGTTATATTTGAAAATCGATTCATATATAACCGAGTATTCTCATGCCTAAGAATTTAATCAGATATTGTTATACTATTTTGTTAATTGTATTTGCCGTCAGCGCTTTGCCCACACATACAAAAGCGCAAACCGATCTTGATAAAGAGCGGATCAGGAAGAACAACGTGCACAACGTAACTATAAAGAAATTTGATAAAGCCGATATGAAAGATGACGGAGCCACTGTTGAAGCGACTTTGGAATTTGACAGGGACGGTAATATGATAAAATATACAAATAATATTTCGGATACAGATGTGTTTACCATTACGCGCAAATATGAAAATGGATTGCTGATCTCTTCCAAGGATACGAAAAACGGCAAGCCCAATGTATTTGAAGTATATCATTATGACGAAAAAAATAAGCTCTCGCATAAAACAACGGTGATCTCATACGACAAACAGGATCATAAAGATACAACTACAACTGCTTATGAATATAATGAAAACGGATCAATAAAGCTGACAAGAGTAAAGGGTTCATACTTAAAAGATTTTGGGGACGTTATTACCGAATACTCTTATGATAACAACGGAAACGAAACTTCCCAGATACGGAAGAACAAGGACGGCGGCGTTGAGATGTCAATTAATAAAATGTATGATGAAAAGAACAAGGTGATA
>CAZMRG010000069.1:0-16317 GCA_964568655.1 uncultured Ignavibacteriales bacterium
AGGGGACTGTGTTTTTTTTTCTTCTGCCTTTTGCTTTCGCTTTCTGCCTTTTGCCTTGTGCTTTCAA
Source organism: uncultured Ignavibacteriales bacterium (assembly GCA_964568655.1). Taxonomy (GTDB): domain Bacteria; phylum Bacteroidota; class Ignavibacteria; order Tepidaquicellales; family OLB5; genus CAWFKW01. The sequence goes on from CAZMRG010000069.1 coordinate 68, forward strand.
AGCATTCTTCCGCGGATAGATAATTCAATTTAATTTCATATTATACTTTCGTAATTTTGTAATTATGCCCGAGATAATTTCAAATTATATAGAGCTTCATATATGCTGCGAAGTATACGGCAGACATAAATATCTTTTGTTAAAGCGGTCTGAAAAGAGCCGTATTTATCCGGGTATCTGGCAAATGATAACCGGTGGCATAGAAGTCGGAGAGCCCACCAAAGACGCTGTTATCAGAGAGCTAAATGAAGAAACAGGAATAACATCCGGCAAGTTATATGTGGTCCCGCGCATTAACACATTTTATCTGGCCCCGGTTGATAAAGTTTGTATGTGCCCTGTTTTTCTTGCTATGGTTAACGATACAGAAGTGAAAATTTCGGATGAACATTCTGAATATAAATGGCTGGATTTTGACGATGCTAAAGAACTTGTGCACTGGCCCAACCAGGTTGACAGCATGGAAATAATAGAAAAATATTTGCTTGATGAGGATTTGTTCTCTAAACTGGTAGAGTTGTAACAATGACTAATGATGAATTGTTAATATGGCGTTGTATTGACCTGGCCCGTAATGGCAAAGGCCAGGTATCGCCTAACCCACTTGTAGGCTGCGTTATTGTGAAGAACGGAAAGATAATATCCGAAGGCTATCATAAAAAATACGGCGCGCTGCACGCTGAAGCTGATGCGATAGAAAAAGCCGTTAAAAATGGGATTAATGTCAAAGGCGCCACTCTATATGTCAACCTTGAACCATGCTCTCATTATGGTAAAACTCCCCCATGCTCTGATAGAATTATTGAAGCGGGAATAAAGAAAGTTGTAATTGGCTGCAAAGACCCGTACAAATTAGTAAACGGCAAAGGTATCGCGCGCTTAAGAAAACACGGGATCAAAGTTGTTGCCGGCGTTCTTGAATACGAGTGCCGAGAGTTTAATAAATTCTTCATGAAACATTCAACATCAGGCTTGCCATATATCACGCTAAAAGCGGCGCAAACACTGGACGGCAAGATTGCAGACGAAAAATTCAAATCAAAATGGATATCTTCCAAGGAATCAAGAGCTATTGTACATCGCTTAAGAAGCGAGTATGACGCCGTACTTGTCGGCAAGAATACAGTGAAATATGACAATCCTAAACTTACTGTCAGGCTTGTTAAAGGAAGAGATCCATACAGAATAGTGCTTGACAGTAAACTTAGCCTTGGATTGGATTATGATTTATTTTCTGACAAGCTCAAATCAAAAACCATTGTCATAACTTCAACGAAGGCGGATAAGAAGAAAGCGAAGATATTAGAATCGAGAGGCGTAATGGTTATATGCGCCAAAGCCGCTATTGGTAAAATTGATTTAAAAGACGCAATGAAAAAGATCGGCAAATTAAATATTGCAAGCATTTTAGTGGAAGGCGGCGCAAAAACATTCAGCGGATTTTTGAATCAGGAACTTGCCGACGAACTGATATTATTCACAGCCCCGAAAATTATGGGTTCCGGGGTCAATACATTTGAGGGTTCAGGCAAAAGAGATTTCAATAACGCAAAGGAAGTGTATTACCAGTTTGCGGGTAAAGATATATTAACAAACATAAAATTCTAAAGAATTAAATAAAAAAAATAATCATGTTTTCAGGAATTGTTGAGGAAATAGGAGTAGTTGCTTCAAAGAAAATTGTCAGCGAAGGAATAAAGTTCCGCGTACGAAGCAATAAGGTAATTAAGAAACTGCGGATATCAAACAGCGTTTGCATAAATGGCGTGTGCCATACTGTTACAAGCCGCGGGAAAAATGAATTTGAATTTTTTTCAATACATGAAACTTTAAAGAAAACAAATCTCGGCTCGCTGAAAGTAGGAGACGGAGTAAATCTTGAAAATTCACTGACCATGGGCCAGGAGCTTGGGGGGCATTTCGTTCTGGGCCATGTAGATTGCACCGGCGAAGTTACAGCGGTGAACCAGGTGAACACAGAAGATAAAAGCTCAAAGAATTATGATTACTGGGTAAAGATAGATAAGAAACACAGGCAGTTTATCATTTATGTTGGTTCAATTGCAATCAACGGTGTGAGCCTGACCGTCGCCGAGATCAAAAAGACAAAAGGCAAATTTTTTGAAGTAAAGGTAGCTATAATTCCGTATACATATGATAACACCAACTTTGGAACGATGAAAAAAGGCGACAAAGTTAATCTGGAATTTGACTTCCTTGGCAAATACGTGCTAAATGCAATGAGCAAGCCGAAACTTGTTAAGTAGTTAAGTATTTAACTTTACTTTAACAATTTACTAATAATATACTCTAATAAATTAAGTATTATTGAAAAACAAAACATAAAATTAAGAATTGTTTTTCTGGAGTAGATTAGGTAATTTTGCTCAGGTTTTGGTACAAAAGTAATAATTCCGATATAAAAATAATTTATACAGTTTAAGTTTTACCCAATGGCTAAAGAAAAGTTTTCCGCGGCTCATTTGCTGAGGTATTGCGCCATTATTGCCGTGATTTCGTTACTACTATACTGCGGAATAACTCTTGCGGATGATGACGTCTCACATTATACTAATGTAGGTAACATTGGCTTAACAATTACAAACTTCGGCACGGTTGGCCATGGATTTGCTTTGTGGCCGCAGCAGCCATCGTGCGAATATCCTAAAGGCTCAGGCATTGAGCATATTTTTGACGGCGGCCTGTGGGTAGGCGCTGTGAAAGACGGCGTTGTAAGAGTTACTACCGGGGCTATCGATGCAAACGTCGACCAGCGCGGCGAAGGATATGAATGGACCAGCGCAGCCGGACAGACAATTACTCAGAAATCTTCACTTACAAGTTCTCCATATTACAGCCCATCTGCAATTTCTCACCAGGATTTTATTTGCGAATATACTGATACAAACACAACCGTTGGCGGACAGCTGATAGTTAATCATACACCTATGGGGTTAAAAGTAATTCAGCAATCATACTGCTGGAACTATCCCTATGCCGATTTTTTTGTCATAATGAGATACAGAATAATTAATATTGGATACCGTGGAGATAATACTCCTATATCTAATGTATACGCCGGAATGTGGACGGACCTTGTTGTAAGAAACACACAGATAACCCGCCCCGTAGGTTCAGCTTTCTACACGCATGGCGGAGATGGTTATGATAGCGCTTACAGAATGGGGTATGAATTTGATAACAACGGCGATGTAGGGTTTACTAACAGTTATGTTGGCGTCAAATTTTTAGGTTCAACTCCGTTCGGAACTACGACAGCTGATACGAACCGTATACCGTACCACTTTGTTACATGGCAGTTTAAGAATACGGTAGACCCGTTGTATTTTTCTCCGCAAACTGACCAGGACGGTAATACCCAGCCCGGCAGATACGGAAAAATGAAAGGGTTCTTTACTAATGGAGTTACCGTTAATCCATCTATACTTGCAACAATAAAGCAGCCATCGAACCGTTCTATACTAATGACCGCAGGGCCTTATACAACGCTAAATTACTTAGACACACTTGAGGTAGTTTACGGCGTTATCTGCGCGAAGAAAACCGGAACGGATCCTCAGCAGTGGGATTCAACATATCAGCGGGCAGATCTGCATGCGCATGCCGACTGGTGCCAGAGAGCTTATGACGGCGAAGATAAGAACGATAACGGAAGGCTTGACCCGGGCGAAGATATTAACGGCAACGGAGTTTTAGACAGGTACCTGTTACCTGCGCCGCCAAATTCACCGAAATTAAAAGTTCTAAATAAGAGCAAGGAAGTTGAATTGTTCTGGGCGGCAAATTCCGAGAGCAGCATCGACCCCATTTCACTTAAAAAAGATTTTGAAGGCTACAGAATATACAGAACGAATGCGGGCGCGGATCTGAACCAGCAGACGCCATTGCTATCGTCATTCATTCTTGCCGGCGATTTTGACAGCATAGATAATATAGGGAATAATACCGGATTCAATTATATAAAACTAAATCAACCCCGAACGTTTCCAAACGATACAAATCATTATTGGTATCATTTTGATTTTAAGAACCTGCTGAACGGCTGGCAGTACGCTTTCACAGTAACTGCATACGATAAGGGAGACTCGGCTAACAACCTTACATCGCTGGAAAGCAGCCAGCTTGTTAATGCAAACAGAATTGTTCCCGGTACAGCGGCGGTAAATGACGAATCGACTCCCATAGGGGTATATCCAAATCCGTATTACGGGCACGCATCATGGGATGGCGGCAAAGAACGCGAACGTAAATTGTATTTCTTTAACCTGCCCGACCAGTGCGAAATTACTATTTATACAATTGCCGGCGACAGGGTCGACCAGTTCACGCATAATTCAGCCTCATATAACGGCAGCGATATTCAGTGGTTCCAGTCTTTTGCAGACGGCACGCAGATACTTGCGGGAGGTGAACATGCATGGGACATGATCTCCAAAAACGACCAGGCAATCGCAACAGGGCTTTACATCTTCACCGTAAAAAATTCGCAGACTGGATATATTAAAAAAGGAAAATTTTTAGTTATTAAATAAATATATAAAGTTATGAAAAAGTTATTACCTCTCATTGTTCCAATGATCTTGTTTTTCACTGTAGGCGTTTACAGTTACATTTACCAGACAACCATCATGAACATCCAGACGGTTCCGCCGGATTCGCTGGCAATTGGCCATGACCGTTCGCTGCATGAAGGCGATACAGTTACTATTGTTGGAAGGGTTATCGCTCCTCCACGAGTTAATTTTTCAGGCGGCGATCACAGAGTGCTCTTAAGAGGGCAGAATTCACGGCAGGCTTATATACAGGATACATCAAATTCGCTTTTTGGCGGAATTGTTATAAGGCAGGCAGATACTGTATCGAACACTTTGTTCGACCAGCTTGATTCAGGTATGAAAGTTCAGGTTAGCGGTATTGTGCAGGAATTTTCAGGAGGCAATACGCCTAATACAACCACGCAGATCAAGCTTGACACTCTTTCGCAGGTTCAGATATTACCGACTATAAAACAACGTCCTGTTCCGAGGGTGGTTAATGTTTCAGATTTCGATTCACTGGGAAATGTGAAGTTCCTGACAGGCGAACGTTATGAAGGTTCTTACGTACAGATCAATAATGTAACGGTTGGACCGCAGGGCGGCGGGCAAAGGCACATCAGAAGCTTATATGACGCGCAGGGCAACAGGATATTTTTAAGAGATTTTTCAAACTTCTATTCGGTAGGCCCAACTCCAAGCTATGGATGGACAGCATGGACCCCCGTATCGGTAGGCGCCACTGTAACATCAATCAGAGGCGTAATAATAGAAGGAGCTTATAATACAGACGGCGTGTTTAACGGCGCTGCAACATATCCATATGTGATAGTTCCCATTTATCCCAACGATCTGACCATGGGCAATACGCCTCCGTTTATCAGTACAGTTACAAGAAACCCAGGCGTGCCAAAACCGACCGACAACGTTCAGGTTACAGCGGTTTCGGTTGATACGCTTGATAACCAGCTCTCGATAGCAAATGTTAATCTGTTCTACAGGATAAATCACGGAACTTATACTTCAATTCCCATGACCCCATCAGGGTCGATTTATTCAGCTACGCTCACTGCGCGCCCATTAGGCACGCTGGTAGAGTATTTTATCAGGGCGGCTGATAACCAGGGAGGTGTAACTTTAAATCCAACTGACACATCAAGGTCGAGTTACTTTTATTATGTTAGAAATTCTGATACTATGACAATTAAAGACGTCCAGTATACTCCCAATAACGGAGGCTATTCAGGATGGAGCGGGTATACGGTTTCTACACACGGCGTAGTGACAGCTGATACTTCCGACTACCCTGCTTATACATTTAACGGACAGGGCGGAACGCAAACCGTTGCAAGAAAAGTAATGATACAGGATCCTGCCATAGCAGGCGGATGGAGCGGACTTTGGATCACAGGACTTCCGACCGACCAGCTTGTGAGAGGACAATTAGTTAACGTAAGAGGCCAGGTAACAGAAGTTAACGGATGCACAAGTATAGCAGTTGGAGCTCCGACCGATCTGGCGATCGTATCAAGCGGAAATGCACTGCCAAGTCCTGAAATACTTTCCCCCGGCATCGTAGCTGACGCAAAGCTTGACGGTGATACAACAGTTGAGAAATGGGAAGACGTGCTTATAAGATTCGATAACCAGTCGCTAATTACATGTATTAACGCATCATCCAGTTCTGCATGTACATCTGTACTTCCTCTTCCGGATACTTCATTCAGAAGGAATTTCGGAGAAATATTTGTTATTTATACATCCGAAAACCAGGCTGCAAGAATTTCATTGCAGGACGGCAGCCATAATTTTGTTAATGGATGGGACCAGACGCAGGCAAATCAATACGATACTACTCTTCCGGGACACCTGCTTCACCAGTGGGACGGAATAAACGGAATAACAGGGATATTGTTCTTCGATTTCGGTAAATACAGAATGCTTCCGAGAAAGAACACCGACTTTGGAAGCGTAATAGGCATTGAGCCCATAAGCGAAGTGGCAACAAGTTTCTGGATAAAGCAAAACTATCCGAATCCGTTCAACCCAATTACTCAGATCGTATATAATATTCCGACAGACGCTGAAGTAACGCTTAAAGTATATAACGTGCTTGGCCAGCAGGTCAAAACATTGATCAGCGGCGTGCAGGTTCGCGGAAAGTACAGCGTACCGTTTGACGGCACAAATCTTGCTTCAGGTTTATATTTCTATTCAATTGATGTTAACGGATTAAACGGGCAGACATACAGGCAAGTAAAGAAAATGGTGCTCGTAAAATAAATTATCGCCTCACCACGTCCTAACGCCTGCCTGCTGCAGGCAGGGACACCCCTCTCCTATGGAGAGGGGAAAAGAGGCAATAGACAGAAGGTTAGGAAAAAAGTTTCAAATTTTTTTATTTATAAATTACAGTAATTTCAAAAAACAATTTATAAGATATCGAATTATTTATACAACCTGATCATTTGCTGAAATCCAAATTATACAAGATACTTTTGCTTTCGCTTGGCTTTGTATTAATACAAAGCTGCAGCGAGCTTCCGACTGGCGTAAAGATAAACCAGCCGCCTGAAACATATCTCTCGCTTTTTCCTGACAGCATAATAAGCCCGCAAAAGACTAAGATAAAAATTTCATGGTGGGGCGATGACCCTGACGGGATAGTAGCGGGTTACTATTTTTCATTCGACAGCTTAAACTGGACTTTCACTACTCATAATGACAGCACTTTCCAGTTAGCGATAAACGGACTGGATAGTACTTTCAGGTTTTGGGTAGCAGCGGTTGATAATAAAGGTTTACGGGACCCAACCCCCGCATCTAACCGGTACCCGGTTGTTAACTCTCCGCCTTCGGTGAGTTTTAATACAGGCACCGATATTCCGGATACTACATTTACGGTCGCAAGTTTTGCATGGACGGGAACGGATCCGGATGGTGATAATACCGTCAGATATTATTACTGGTCGCTTAACGATACTGTAAATTGGCATAGGATCCCTGCTTCAACAACAACTATAACGCTTAGGCAGGATAGCGGTATTGTTCCTAATTCAAAGAATATTCTTTATCTTAAAGCTCAGGATATTGCCGGCTCATATAGTCCCATTGTCCGCATGCCTGATACAAACAAGACATGGTATGTTCGGGCTCCTGTCGGTAATTATCTGCTGCTAGCCGATTATTTCAAAACTGCTCCAACCGATCTGCAGGCTGCATTAACATTTTACAGTACAGCTTTCGGAAATACTCCATATAGCATACTTGATATTAAGGTAAATAATGGAGGCAACATTCCGAAGATCGTCAATCCCATGTTTATCGAAACGCTTAAGCTTTTCAGGTGCGTGATATGGGTCGCGTGGCGGGGAATAAACACAGGGGATAACGCCAATTTCGATCTAGCGCAGCAGTCTCTCCCCTATTACCTTCTGGCAGGCGGAAAAGTTCTTTTCACTACGGGGTTCCCTGACCAGATTTCGGCTCCCGATATAGTAAGCTTTGCTTCTATAGACAGTGTTTCGAATAATGAATACAGCGGCTTTACTACCGACTATCCCCTTATAGTTGTTGATAACGCTTATGACACATTATATACAGGTTCGCAGATTCCGCAGACTTTTAATATAGACCGTATGAGAGTTTTGTATCCTACGATCGGAACTCATACAATTTATAAAATGCAAAATCCTTCAAACGGCAGTCAAACGGGAGTTATTTGCATAAAGGATACCGACCAAAACCCGAGAATTGTATTTATGTCAGTAGCTTTGCACAGGATGAATTACACCGGCTCCGCTGTTAATTTCTTCAGACACATTACACAAGTAGATTTTGGAATAAGATGAGATGATAAAATATTTTACGATAATATTATTCATTTTCTTTTTATCCGTTACGGCTGCTTTCAGCCAGACAGGTTCCATAAGCGGCACAGTGAAGGATTCGGCCGGCGCGCCGCAGCCTGACGTTAATGTAAAGATAAAAGGAAGTTACAAAGGTACGGCGACAGATGTTGACGGTAAATACTCATTAACAGGTCTAAACGCCGGAGATTATACAATTGAAATATCCTCCGTTGGATTTAAGACGGTTGATTATACCGGGATAAAAGTCAAAGAGGGCGAGAATACGCCGCTTGAAATAAAGCTTAACACAACTTCATACAGCGTTGGCGAAGAAATATTGGTTGTTGGCGACCGTCCCTTGCTTGATATTGAACAGACCGAAAGCAAGCACGTTGTAACAAGCAAAGATATTGAAGGAAAAATTGTTGAAAACGTTATTGACGTTGTAAGTCTACAGCCGGGTGTTATAAAGCAGGACGACGCTTTGTTTATAAGAGGCGGCAGATCGGATGATAACGCTTACCTACTTGACGGCGTTTCAGTGCAGGACCCGCTTGCAGGCACGGGTTTTGGCCTGCAAATTTCATCCAACGCGCTTGAAGAAGTTGAAGTTATAACTGGCGGATACAACGCTGAATATGGACAATCGACTTCCGGCGTAGTGAATGTTAAAACCAAAGACGGAGACTATAATAAATACTCGCTGGGGCTTACATATAAAAAAGATAATCTTGGATTCAATAAGAACTGGACATCGAATTTCAATACAGATCTGCTTGAAGTAAATATAAGCGGGGCAGAACCTATTACTAAATACCTGCTGAAGAATTTGTTGAAAATGAAAATACCGGGCGATATTACTTTCTACGGTAATTTCACTATGAACATTTCAGACGGTCCCCTATCGGTGCCTAATGTATTTAACGATCCTTACACTGTCACAGGCTATAAGGCTAATCAGCTTGTGTCTTCCATTTTTGGCGGAACAAAATTTGCGCCGCGCCAGGATAATAACTGGTACTGGCTCGGGAAAGTCACCTATAAGATCAAACCGAACATGAAAATTCAGTATTCATATAATGAATCGGTTGCGATTAACCAGAACTCTCAGAGCCTGCAGACCAATCTTGAGTTCGTCGAGCCTTCGCCGGGATATCAATACCCGTTTGAACAGATCTTAGATAATGCCAATACATATACTCATTTAAATATTTTTCAGAGCCTTACCTGGGAGCATGCTATTGGCGCAAAAACTTTATATGAAATTAAACTCAGCAAATTCTTCACTGAGTTAAGAGCAGATGCAAACGGCTTGAACTGGGACCAATACCAGCAGCCGCAGGATATAGTAAAGCCGCCGTTCATTTATTATGGCACAGGCGATACTAACAATCCCTATGGCATAAGACCGGGAGACGGATTCTATGACGTAGGCAATGCCGCAACATGGCATGACCATTATGTAAAAACCTATAGCCTCAAAGGCGACCTTTCTGAAAACTTCAATCTTAAAAATAGCTTTAAGGCTGGTTTTGAAAGCTCGTTCCAGGAGATGCAGCTTATAGATGTGTATGAACCTTGGGTGGGAACATTCGGGCTCAATAACGATGAATATAAAGTATTCCCTGCATTTGGCGACTTATATGCGCAGGATAAAATTATTTTCAAGGGCATGATATTGAATTTCGGGCTCAGGTTTGACTACTGGTTCCCCGGAAAACTTGTAGATGATGCGATTAAAGACCCGAACGCCGTAACAATACCTCAGCAGGTAAAAGATAATTATATGGCAGATACTTACAACTTCTTTGGCAGAAGGTGGAAAGGAAGACTTTCCCCAAGGGTAGGTATCTCGCATCCTATTACCGATAACCAAACGTTGTTCTTCAGTTACGGGCATTTTTCAAAGAGGCCAAACCCGCAATTTGTATATGCAAAGATAGCCAATGTTAACGCGCTTTCATCATTTCAAAAATTCGGCAATCCTGATCTTAATCCGGAGACCACAGTTTCGTATGAACTGGGCGTAAGAAACCAGTTTACAAGCAATGATGTGTTCACAGTCACGGCTTATTATAAAGATATTTACGATTACGTAGCCACTGTTTCGGCTAAAATAAGCGACCCGCGATTTGCCGGCGAGAGCTTTATCACTTATATCAACCAGGATTATACTAAATCACGAGGCATTGAAATAGATTACAGGAAAAGAGTCGGCAATTGGTTTAACGGCGACGCAAATTTTACATATTCAATTGCGACCGGCAAAAGCTCATCGGTCGACCAGGGATACCTTGTCGCAACCGGCGGCGCGTTTGAAACTATCGGCGAAAATTATCTGAGCTGGGACAGGCCAATTCAGTTCTCAGTAAATGCCAGCTTCTACTTCGAAAAAGGAAGAGGCCTTTTCGGATTTGCCAAAAATATCCTGGATGATTTTGCAATGAAGGGAAGATTATTCTTTGAATCCGGTATGAGATATACGCCGCAGATATTAGACGGCTATCTGACAAACGGCCGGCCCGAATATACATCGGATGTAAATAACCCGTATTCAAAGATCGGTTCCGATTGGTTCTGGGTAGATCTCTCTTTTGAAAAATACTTCAAGATCACCGGAAAGTTCAAACTGTCAGTATCGCTTGAAATAAATAATTTATTCAACAGGAAGAACGCGGCGATAATTAACCCGGTTACGGGCAAAGCATATGAATACGGCGACCCGACGCCAAATACATATGACGACCCGTTATATCCTGATCTGCAGGCTCCGCTTCAGCCATACCCGCTGAATCCGGCAAGGTACTTAAACCCCCGGCAGATAAGATTCGGGATTTCGTTCCAATACTAAATGATGAATTTGAAAAAAATATTATACATACTGTTAATTTCGGCGGCTCTGATAAGCGAGGCTAATGCGCAATTAATTCCGCAGCTTGGCAACCAGCGCGCCGGGACATCATCATTACAGTTTTTGAAAATTGGCATAGGCGGCAGGGCAACTGCCATGGGCGAGTCATTTGTAGCTGTTGCGAACGATATAACGGCCCTATTCTGGAATCCCGCTGGATTGATGCAATTCACCGGATACGGCGCGAACTTTTCGCACACTGAATGGCTGGTAGGGCTTAAACATGAATTCGCCGGAGGTATTTACCGCCTTGGAAGAAATAACGTTATTGGCGCAAGCTTTGTTTCGCTGCATACAGACCCGATGGAAAAAACAACCGAGTTCCAGCCAACCGGTACAGGCGAATATTTCAGGTTTGGCGATATGGCTTTTGGTTTAACTTTTGCAAGAAGGCTTACCGAACAATTTTCATTCGGATTTACTCTCAGGTACGTTGAGGAAACGCTTGCCGAGCTGAAGATGCACGGTTATATGTTCGACCTCGGCACTTATTACTGGACGGGACTTTCGAACTCAAGATTTGCTGTGACAATATCAAACTTCGGCCCGCAGGTTACCCCAAGCGGTTCGGTTGCGCTTGCAGGCGGCGGAACGCTTGACCAGTTCCAGTCTTTCCCGACCCCGACAATTTTCAGGATCGGATTTGCGATGGACCCGATAGATAATAAGACTAATAAACTGACAACATCAATACAGCTTAATCATCCGAACGATAATGCGGAAAACTTCAATGTGGGAGTTGAATATTCATACAGAAATATGTTCTTTGTAAGAGGCGGGTACAAATTCAACGTTGAATCGGAAAATTATTCAGGCGGCATAGGCGTAAGGGTGCCTATTTCGATAGCGCTGGCATCGGTAGATTACTCCATAGCTAATTTCAAGGACCTGGGTTTCACACACAGGATAAGCGTTAATTTATTGTTGGATAAGAAACCGTGATAAGCATTTTCATCCAATGGCAAAAGCCATGTGATGAATACAAACATTAAAGAGTTATGTTTTTAAAAAAATTTTGCATAGGTTCATTCGTGATTGTCTTAGCGGCGCTGTTTTCAGCATGCGCTAACGATCTGCTTGACCTTTCGCAGTTTCCTATCAACAAGCAACCCGGGAAAATTGGCGATACAGTTTACATACCTGTTTCCCCCGTATTGACAGGTTACAACCGGCCAGCCGATATTCTTGTTGGATATGAACCTATGATCTATATTGCCGATAAAGGTAACAACCGCGTGGTTCAGCTTGACATTTCCGGCGCCGTGGTTGGTTCATCCAATTTTATTCTGAAGCCTAAAAAGGTGGCGCAGGACAGAAATTACGACCTGCTGGTTATCGGCTCAATAATAGACACTATTCCGCCGGCAACGCTTGATACGGTTGATGCAATTTTCAGGTTAAAGCTTCGCGATAATAACGGGCTTATCTCTGGCGTAACGCCAAGACTTGTTTTCAAAGCAAACCAGCCGACCCCGATACCGGGCAATCACGGCAAGCTTACAGGCATTTCAACTTTCTTTGACAATTACTATTTGATATTGCGCGCAGGCCCGAATAATTCAAACTTCATAGATCCGGATAACGCGATATTCAAAGTAGATAAGTTTGATAATACAGTCCCGGTGCCCGATAGGCTCCCGGGTTTCCAGGTCGAAGGGCAGGGCTTGCTCTCGCTGTTAAGCACTTCATCAGCCTGTACTTTCACATTTAACGCAACAGATTTTATTTATACGCAAACAGCTTCCAACGTGGCGTTTAAAATTCAGTGGTGCACGTGGGATGAGATAGACGGGACATATATTCCCAAGTTCACGCCTGAAACCGGGGTTGACCTCCTAAGGCCGGGATTAGTTGAAGCGCCGCAGGACGTAACAATAGATCAGTTCAATAATATTTTTGTTGTCGACTCTCAAAAGGATTCAGTTTACAAATTTAATTCGCTTGGCAAGCTGCTGAATGAATCATTTGGAGGCCCTGGCGCCGGGGTCAGCCAATTTAGCTCTCCTATGGGCGTCGCTTTCTTTGATAAAACGCTTTATGTTTGCGATACGGACAATGACAGGGTGCTGCGGTTTATACTTTCCACCGATATTCACTGAAAAAAAAATAATTTTATTCAATTTATAAAATCAGTACAAATATGAAATCAACAATTCTTTCCCTGGCTATTCTGCTGAATCTTATCTTTATCACGTCAGAATCATTTGCACAGTATATTACCATAGATTCTGCCAGAAGCGAAGACGCAAACGGCGTTTCACTCCTGCTAGGCGATACATTAACCATGAGGGGTGTAGTTACTACGTGCCGAGAACTAACCACTCCATTGGTTTATTTCCAGGATTATACAGGCGGAATGGTTGCTTATGACGGGACATTTGACGCTGGAGTTAATAAAGGCGACAGCGTCCAGGTCAGAGGCGTCATAACTCAATACAACGGGTTAACAGAACTTCAGCCGGTTACAAATTTTTCAGTGCTCGCGTCCAATATTACAGTGAATCCCAGAGTTGTTACAACAACTAATGTAAGGGTGAACGGCGAAACATACGAAGGCCAGCTAATAAGGATAAATAATATCACGCGCGTAACAACTACAACAGGCGCGATCGCAACTTCATGGGCAACCACCGGCGCAGGAACAGATTATTGGGTGCATTCAGGAACGGATTCATGTCAGGTTCGAATATACACTACTACCAATGTTGTAGGCTCGGCAATTCCCGATACATTCGCGGTAGTCTGCGTGCTTGGACAGTTTGACGGATCTTCTCCGTACACCTCAGGCTACGAAGCGGCGCCGAGAAATCTTACAGATATAATACCAACTGGAACAAACCAGGGTCCGATACTCAGCCAGATAACATATTCGAATATTAATCAGACAAGCGTCACAGTTACATGGACAAGCTCAACGCCTGCCTCTTCGAAAATAAGATGGATGACGACAGACTCGAATTATCAGAACATAGTTTTTACTGATTCAACTTCAGATACATCTCATGTTACAAATCATACATTTACTTTGAACGGGCTTCAGTCCGCAAAAGTTTATATTTATGATGTAATTTCATCCGGCGCAACCGGCACAACAACCAGCCCGAACCTGTATTTCTGCACACAGTCAGGTTCTTCCGGAACCATGAGAGTTTATTTCAATCATTCAGTAGATACAACTCTTAGCGTCGGTGAAATTGCCAACGGCAACGCAAATTTCCAGACCTACCTGCTTGAAAGGATTAACGCGGCGCAATATTCTATTGATATGGCGCTGTACAGCTGCGACGACTTAACGCAAGTTTATAATGCCCTGGTAAGCGCAAAAGTAAGAGGGGTTAAAATAAGATTTGTTTACGATTCACGCACTAACCAGGGGCTTGTTGATAATATAATAGCCGCGGGTATCCCAATCATAAAACGCCCGGCAACAACCGCGCTGATGCACAATAAGTTTTTTATTTTTGATTACAGGAACAATACCGATCAGAGCCTGGCGTGGGTATGGACGGGCTCAACCAATGTCACTTCACAGCAGTTTTATTATGACCTGAACAATGTGATAGAAATTCAGGACAGAACTTTAGCCGCGGTTTACACAAGAGAATTTGAGGAAATGTGGGGCAGCGCGGGCGACCTTCCTATTCCTTCCAGGTCTAAATTCGGAAACCTGAAAACTGATAACGTGCCGCACATATTGAACATAAGCGGAACAAGAGTAGAAGCTTATTTCTCGCCCGGAGATAACTGTACTTCGCAGATCCAAAACATGATCTCAAACTATACAGATTATGACTGTTTTTTCAGCGCGTATGCATTCACTGATTTCAATATTACAAACAGGATGAAAACAAAATTGAATGCAGGAAAAAATATAAGAGGCGTTTTTGACAGGGATACAACAGGAGGCGTTTATGCTGAAATGAGCGGGCACGGTCCGTATGCATGGAATCCACCCGCAGATATAGTTATTGATTATACCGAAACAAACGGAGGCTATTTGTATCATCATAAGTATATGTTAATTGACCCGCTGAATGCAAACAGTAATCCAATCGCCGAAATGGGCTCTTATAACTATACAAACGCGGCCAATACTGACAACGACGAAAATTTAATAATGGTATTCAGTCCGCGAATTGCAAATCTCTATCTGCAGGAATGGTACAAGAGATATAAAATAAGCGGCGGACAATTTGTGATAATAGGCGTTACACAAATATCAACTTTGGTTCCGGCAAGATTTCAGCTTAACCAGAATTATCCGAATCCGTTTAACCCGACGTCAAATATAGTGTACAGCGTACCTAAGAGCGCCAAAGTATTATTGAAAGTTTACGATGTGACAGGACGCTTAGTGCAGACTCTCGTAAATGAATCTCAGGCGCCGGGCACTTATAAAGTTGACTTCAAGGGGGTGTACCTTGCCTCAGGCGTTTATTTCTATTCTTTGTTTGCAGATGATGTAAAGATTGATACGAAGAAGATGGTCTTAGTTAAATAGTGAAATAGCGAAACTTTTGAATTGGCGAACTTGTGAACATTATAACTGGTGAATTGGCGACCTGGTGAACTGGCGGGAAAGCAATAATTTTAACATTAAGCTAAAATATTCTATAAAGTAAAATCCCGATAATGAAGTTTTTCACTATCGGGATTTTCATTATTCCAGTTTTGTTCTTTTATTATTTACTATTTACTATTTATTATTTGATCTCTGTAATTCTCTTTTCAACTCCCTGTTTAATTTCTTTCACTTTCTCAACATAATCAATTATCGCGTCCCTGTCTATTATACCCGATGCTTTGTAATCTTTTGGCGCGCCGGCGATATCTGTAAAAAATTTCTTAAACTGGCTGAATATGAAACTGTTTACCGCGATAGAATATGTTTTATTCTCATCCAGCAGCTTGCCGCCAATTTTAACATCCGAT
>CAZMRG010000070.1:0-15918 GCA_964568655.1 uncultured Ignavibacteriales bacterium
AATCGGTTGTCGGCACGGGTACTGCGTCCAAAGAGCAGGTGAGATATGTTGTCTGCCAGATATTTAAAATAAAAAAGCCCCCGAAACAGCTTGATATATCCGATGCGATAGCGGTAGCCATGTGCCATCACAATAAATTAACAAATGTAAAATCTTCCAAATATTCTTTGAACTGGGAAGATTATGTGGAGCAAAATCCAACAAAAGTGAGACGGCAGACGTGAGACGTGATGTTTTTATTTTTCAAATGTGATTTTCATTCTCATAAATAAAGATGATAGAATTTATAAAGGGCATACTAATCTCTAAAAAGCCGACGGATGCAGTAGTTGATGCAAACGGCATTGGTTACAATATCCATATAACATTAGCTGCGTTTGATCTGTTGGGGGACGAGGGCGATGAGGTCAACATAGTTACGCATCTTCATATAAAAGAAAATCCGTTTGCGATGGTATTATATGGATTCATGGACGATACTGAGCGCGAGTGTTTCAGGCAAATTATTTCAGTCTCCGGCATAGGCCCAAAGACGGCGCTTAGTATTCTCTCTGCAATTCCGTATAAAGAATTTACTGAGCTGATTGCGCAGGGAAATTATCTGCCGCTTACATCTATATCCGGCGTTGGCAAGAAGACGGCCGAAAGGCTGGCGCTTGAATTGAAGGATAAGCTTGTTAAGTCGATTGGCGAAACGGCGTTCCCTAATGTAATGGGAGGAAAGTTCGCGGAGCTCAGTAAAGCATCGGAGGTAATTTCGGGGCTGGTATCGCTTGGCTACAGCCGGCTTGAAGCTGACAGGATGGTGAAATCAGTTTCCGCCAGAAGCGGACTTATGGAAATGGCTGTAGAAGATATAATAAAGGAAGCGCTCCGGGGGAAGTAAAAGATTTGAGAATTGAGATTTTCGATTTGAGAATTAGGAGCGAATTAAGAATAAATATTCTTATAAAATAATTCGTAAATCTTAATTGAATGAACTAATCCTCGAAAGCTAACTTTTCAATTTCTTCTATTGGAACGGGATAGTTCCTGCTGAAACAGGCGTCGCAGTAACCGATTTTTTCGCCGCCTTCATCAACGCCCTGGGGAACTGACTCGTGAAGTTTTTTGAGCGATAGGTATTCGATAGAATCTACATCAAGTTCTTTTCTTAATTCCTCTATGCTATCGTGGAATTGATTTGCAATTAGTTCATCCGGCGAAGGAAAATCCATGCCGTAATAACAAGGCGATACAATAGGCGGCGATGTTATCCTCATATGGATCGATTTAGGTTTAGCTTCTTTGACGAGCTTAACCAGCATCTTGGCTGTGGTCCCGCGGACTATAGAATCGTCGACTATAACAACCACACGGTCTTTCAAAACCGACTTCACTGTGTTGAACTTGGCTTTCACCCGTATCTCGCGGTTGTTCTGGCCCGGCTGGATAAACGTTCTCCCAATATAGTGGCTTCTGATAAGACCAAGCTCAAGCTTGATGAATGGATTTGTTTTGATGCTCTCGGTTAAGTAACCAAGAGTAGCTGTATTACTTGAATCAGGGACGCTTATGACGACGACTTTTTTATCTTCTTTTTCCGAACGCGGCGCCGGTTTTTCTATCGCGAGATTTTTACCGAGTTTTCTTCTGACTTTATCTACTGTATGTCCGAAGATAGTGGAATCAGGACGGGAGAAATATATATATTCAAAAATGCAGTGTCGTGTTTCGCCTGAGTTCTTTATAAAAAAAGATTTCTCTTTTCCGGTGGCTACAACTTCTTTATCTATCATAATTACTTCGCCGGCCCTGATATCGCGCACATATTCGGCGCTGATTATATCGAACGCGCTGCTCTCGGAAGCGAACACAAAGCTATTGCCCAGCTTGCCCATACACAACGGGCGTATTGAATAGGGATCTTTGATAGCAAAGAGCTTATCATCGGCAAGAAGAACTATTGAATAAGCGCCTTTGAGCAACCGGCATGATTCCAGAATTTTATCTATAAGTTCTTTCTGTTTTGAACGCGCTATTAAATGCAGAAGTATTTCGCTGTCGGTAGTTGTCTGGAATATAGCGCCTTCGTTCTGGAGGAATTCCCTGAGATATTTTGTGTTGGTGAAATTTCCGTTATGCGATATTGCGAAGAATCCGTCTTTATAATTTACTTTGAACGGCTGGATATTGCTCCTGCTATCTGATGAGCCTGTTGTGGAATAACGGTTGTGCCCTATTGCGGCGGTTCCTTTTAAAACGTTTGCCAGAATATTCTGGTTGGCAAATACATTCAGAACAATGCCGTGTCCTTTGTGGATATTGAACCGGTACTTATTTTTTTCCGGAATATATTCCGATGTGCAGATGCCTGAGGCTTCCTGGCCGCGGTGCTGGAGCGCATGCAGGCCGTAATAGGTCATCACAGCAGCCTCGGGGTGATTGTAAATTCCGAATACAGCGCAGTTGCTTTTTGGCTTATCCTCGCCGTCAAATGTATCTTTGATTTCTGTCTCTGGATCTGTATTACTTATTTTAATGTTATTCATTTGCTGTTTGAAACACGTATATGATTTGAAAAAATCCATCCTTTTCCGTTAAGCCAGCACTCGACCCTGTAAATGCCGGGCAGCTTAATTTCCCACGCGCCTTCCATGGCGTGCAGCTGGCTGATCTGTTTACCGTTATGAACAAGTTTAATTACCGCTTCTTTCGGCAATAACGCTTTTAGCAAAACGCTGCCGCCATCTGAGATATCTATTTGGTCTCCCGTTATGAAATTCTTGCCTTTGAACTCGCCATAGAATCTGAATCCCTTTGCGTTGCCGTGATAATAATTCGAAAAGAAACATCTGCCTGTCCGAAGCGCTTTTAAAATACTGTTCTTTGAATCTTCAAAAGTCTTTTTATCGTTTTCTTTAATTTCCTCTTCCATAAGAACGTGCGTCCTGATAGATTTGAACAGAACTTTGTATGCGAAAATTTCAACTTCAAAAAATCCGAGAAGGTTTTGTTTCAATGCGTGTGCGTCAACTCCGCCGATTCCTGTAACGTGTCTTGTAATAGAAGCGTTATCCCATCTCTCAAGCGTTTTGGCGGAAGGAGCGATTATAGATTTAAGTGGATGAAGGAACCTGTCAAGCTTATTACTCTCATCAACGCCTTCGATCCACTCGCTCATATGGTTCCAGACTTCAATACCGGTAAAATCTTCAGCATCCTCGTCCGTCCATGGGTAAGGAGGATGTTCAGGCATGTGGCTCCGGGTTTCATCGGGGTGAGCTATAAAACCAATCCCGCCCTTTTCGTTTATCTGTTTAACGTAATCTTTAGCGGACAATTTACAACCAAGCTCGCCGGTCTCGAGCACCTCATAAGAACCTATTACATTGTCGAGTCCGAATGCAAGGTAATGATTTTTATTATCAACGTCGTTAACTTCATATCCTACAATAACTAATACATTGTTCAGCCATTTTTCAAAACCATCTGTTTTGGGCTTAAGCGTGTTATGGTCGGTCATCATAATAAAATCCAGCCCTGAATCATAAGCGGCTTTAGCTATATCTTCTATTTTGCCTGTACCATCGGAATAAACTGAGTGAATATGCACAGCTCCAACATATTCGTACATAAACTTTCTTGTGTTGTAATTTTATAGTAAATTTGAATGAAACGACCTTGAATTACTAAGATAAGTTTAAATGAATTTAATAGAAATGACTAATTGAAGTCGGTAAAACGGAAATATTTTGCGGGATTAATTGTTGTTTCCTGTTTTGTTATGATGACGGCGGCGGCCAAAAGCATACCTGCCCAGGTGAAAGAACCAAACCCCGTTCTGAAATGGTCCTCGTGGGCCATATTACAAACAATCCCTTCAGTAACAATTTTCGAAGACAGAAATGACGCTAACTCAAGACTTAGATTCGGCCTCGAATGGCAGGTTACGCCAATATCATATTCTTTTAACGCTAACAAATACGTTTCGAATTTTAATTTCTTCTTCATAAGGCCGGCGAAAAGGTTTGCGGGTTCGGTGGAAACTTTTTTTGAACCGGAATTTGCGACAGGCGATTTTAAATACGCCGGTATAAAAAGATTTATGTTCAAAACAGGGGGAAGAGTTGTGCTGCCGCTCGCGCAAAGAGGCGAATACCTTTCATTTTCGCTTGGCGCGGGATATTACAATCAGCGGACAGATGAAGGCAGAAACATTGGCGGGGCTACATATGAAGCAGGTTTATATTCGTTCTTCGGAATGCTGGGCTTAAAATTTAATTATAATCAAAACGCGCCGAGCAGGTACAACGTGGGCATTTACATAAAATATTTTTAAAATTGTGAATTATATAGATTGAAAAAAGTTTCTATAAATATTTTGATCGGGGCTATTTTATTCTTCTTCCTGTTTAGCCAGTCGTGCAATATGTTCTATATTGCTGTAAGGAACGTCCCTGTATTTTTTGATGCGCCTGAAAAGGTAAAGAATAAGATCAAGGATCCAATAAAGGATAATGTGCGGCTTTCAGTTTTGTGGATAGGGCACTCGACTTTATTAATACAGATGGATGATAAAGTAATTATTACCGACCCGTTTTTGACAGAAACAGTAGGCGAATTCGCCCGCAGAGTGGTTGAGCCCGGCATTGAAATTAACAACATACCCAAATGCGATATTATCTTACTCTCACATTCGCATTTTGATCACCTGAGCTTTGGAAGTCTGGATATAATTGAAAAGAAAAGTCCGGGCGCGGCGCTTGTTTTTCCGGAAGGAATGGAGAACCACCTGCCGAATTACAAATTTGATATGATCAGAATGAAGAATAATGACGGCTATACACATGGTATAATAGGGGAGACAAAGATTATAAAAGGCATTAAGGTTACGACAGTATATGCGCAGCACTGGGGCGGCAGGTACGGACTTGACGGATTTGTATGGGCCGATAACGCTTACACCGGGTTCATGCTTGAATACAATGGAATGACAGTTTACTTTGCCGGCGATACGGGTTATGATGATAAGCGGTTTAAAGCGCTTTCTGAGAAGTTCAATATTGACGTTGGGTTAATACCAATTGGTCCGTGCGCAGATTGCGACCAGTGCGGTACCCGCGGGCATGTTTTCCCGCCGGATGCTGTGATGATATTTAAAGATGTTAAAGCGAAATGGATGGTGCCGATCCATTATGGAACATTGGAATTTGCACAGGCTGACCCGAATGAACCGCTGAAAGGTTTAAACAAAATAATTGAATCTGACACTCTGCAGGATAAGATAAATATTTTAAAGATCGGCGAGCAGAAGATCTACTATGAGAAGTGAGCAGATATGAGATGTGAGAATTAAGATTTGAGATTGAACAGTTTACAAGTTGCAAGTTCCAGGTGGCAGGTTTGCCGGTTGTAAAAGCAAAAATGAAGGCAAAAGTAAATAGAGTTCATACTATCTGCTCCCCTCTTTATATTTCTGGATCCCGCCAAGGCGGGATTTCGTCCTGCTAAAGCAGGACTCAAGAGGGGGTAGGGGGTGAGGCATTAAACAAACCAAGATTCCCGCATTCGCGGGAATGCCATAATATATCAAGATTCCTCCCGATTTTATCGGGACGGGAATGACACGATACATAAAATAGACAAAGCCCGCCATTTTGAGACGGACTTTGAGGAGGTAGATGAGGGGGAAATTTGCTTTATCGCGAGTCCCGCGATATTGTTTTGAGATTGCCGCAGTCGTCCCGGTACCCCGGGACTCCTTCGCAATGGTAATTTATATTCTTCTCCAGTGGCCGGGCACCCAAACCACTCTGTGAAACGAAATGCGGCGGTAATGCCCGCGAACCCAAACTCTGTGCATAATAACAGGACCTGCGACAACCGGACTCCCAATAACAACTTCAAAGCGCGGACCTGCATTAGCGTTATCGCTGAATGCAAGGAAAGTTATTGTTAATAAAATTGCAGCTAAGAGTGTTTTTGCGTATTTCATTTTTTTATCTCCTCTTGTATTTTAATTATTTGTTTCTGCTCTTATAAGTTAGACATGGGTGTTATCGGAAAAGTTTAATTGCCGGCCAGATTGTTTCAAATTTTTACAAATGTTTGAAATATCGCAAAAAATAGAAGTATTTGAGGAATTTTGAGGTTAAGATGTAAGGTGAATAAACAAGTTTTAGAAACTTATGCCAAATACTTTTTTAGTTTAAAAGAAAGATTTACCAGTATCAAAGGAAGCTGAACATTCTGAGTTATAAGCTTATCCGCTTCCTCAAGTTCAGTTATAATATTATAGATATCGGAGTTCGGATAATTCTTATTGAATTTACGCAGGCGGTCAACAATATCGAAGTTCGATAAATTTGTTTCGTTCGAGTATTTTATTTTCATTATATCCCTGAACCAAGCATTCATGAAAAAAAGAAAATGCCGCAGTTTATCTTTCTCGCTTTTTGTTCCCATGTTACGGCTGATAAGAACCATTCCGGCATAATCATCTTTGAGCGTAGCGACAAGGTAATCTAAAACAGATTCTCTAATCTGCGTTATACCTATTTCAAGCAGTTCCAGCGCCCGTGTATAACTTCCAAAGCTTAGCTTTGAAGCAAGTTCAATTTCGCTCACTGCGAACCCGGCGCCGTTACTGATTATTTTATTTTTCACCTGTTCTTCTGTAAACGGTTTAAAAGATATGTTCTGGCAGCGTCCAATAATTGTGGCGGGCAGTGAACTGACCTTAGATGTCGTTAGAATAATTACGCTTCTTCTGGGCGGTTCTTCCAGCACTTTTAATAATGAATTAGCCGCTTCCTGCCTCATCTTTTCTGCTTCGGATATGAGGAACACTTTAGTTGAATTACTTGAAGAGGCTAGATATATTTTGCTCACTAATTCTCTTATACTGTTTATCCGGATGTTGTTCGCGTTTGGAAGGCTAACCCTGTGATACGGGTCGGCGGCTTTTTGGTTAAGCTGCTCTAAATATAAATCAAAGTCAGCGCCGCTGAGCGATTCAAGGGGATCCGAGCCTGTTTGTTCAGAACGGCCGGAAGGCAGCGCGCAAATGAAGCGAAACAGGTCAGATTTAAACGAAGCAATCTTTTTACAATTGTCGCAGACATCGCATGCTTCATCTCCGTTCTGTACGTTTGTGCAGTTGAGCAGTTTGGCAAATTCAATTGCGACTGCATCTTTCCCAATTCCGTCAAGCCCTTTGAATAAATATGCGTGGGGGACTCTCCCGTTTTTGTAAACGGATTTTAACTTCGTTATTACTTTTTCCTGTCCTGTAATGTTTTTCCACATAGTACTTTTAGAATGCGTTGCCTAAGCCAAACTGAATGGCGTAAAGCGGTTTAACAAAGATATCCCTGAAGCTGTTCTGGAAAAGCCATTTCTTGCCGTTGTTTCCGGTCGGATCGTATAGGCGGAATCCAATGTCGATCCGCACAGGACCTACAAAAGTATAATACCTGACCCCAAAACCGATAGCCAGAGATATTTCATTTAGCTGGAACTGCTTATGCGTTTCCCAAACATTGCCGTAATCAACAAAATACACTGTCCCGAAATTCTTCATGAAATTAGTATTGGAATTGAAATTCATCCATCTGAACTCAAACGAGCCTTCAAACAGAAAGTTACCTCCATTGAGCTTGTTATCCAAAATTCCGTTATCCTGCGCCCGCCATCCGCGAACGCTGTTGCCGCCCCCGCTGAAAAATTTATACTGAGATTGAATAGGAACAATATTTGGATTCTTACCATATTCCATGATATCTCCTATCCTGTTTGCAATTGCAAAAACTCTGCTTGCAAGCCCGCCTGAAATATCGAAATAGAAATAATTGAAAAGATAGAGTTTAACGTACTGTGAATAGTTTATATTATTTTTAAAACGATTCAGTAAAAACGGAATTAACCCCGCATCCTCAATTGTAAATGAATGAAAAAACCCGCCGCTTGGATTAAAAACATTGTTTGTATTATCATGTATAGCGTTAAATCCGACCACGGCGTTCAGAAGGTTCTGAATAGAATCCTGTTTCACAAATATATCATTTGAGGGGTCAGTGTAATCTAATTTATATTTTATTCTATCCAGGTCTGTGGTCAGGTAAGCTGAAAGTGTCTTATAAAATACCCAGGGCCTTGTCTGATAATTCAACGTTAAAGAATTGCTGATAATAAAATACTGCTCATAAATGCTAAAGTTTTTGAAGAGGGCCGTCAAACTAATGTTTCCGGTAACGTTATCTCTGAATAAATATGGCTGAAAGAGAGCCGCGGTCAGATTTACTTCGTTAATGTCTTTGTTGTGATACAGGGGCTGCAGGTTAACTGAAAAAACCCTGCCGCCTCCGAAAAAATTCTTGTCATCATACTCTAAACCGCCGCCATAGTAAACATTGTTATCCGGTTGTATTTGTTTGCATACAATACTGGGCGTGATCTGGTATTTGGTATTCAACGAAATATTTACGACAAGGTTAACCGTTCTTGAGCTTTCAATAACAGTATCTATTTGTATTCTGCCAAGCTGCACAATCGCCAGTTTAGTTAGGTTCTGCTCGCTTTCAACAAGCATTTCTTTGTTGTAAAGGTCGCTTTCTTTAAACTTCATTTCCCGCAGGATAATATCCTGATCGATCCTGTATTTATTATCCGCAATATTAACTCTTGTTGTTCCGAAATGGTAAATATTATCCACCCCAACAAATGTTAATTTTATACGCACTTTATCTTTATAATTCGGATTTTTTTGGATCTCTTCGGAGTACTTGGCAATTTCCGTACGGTAAGTCGTATCCAGCCTTGCATTCAGGTAACCGTTATTTTGAAGTATATCGAGTATGCGGTTTGTTTCATTGGTCGTGTTTGCTTTCATATAGAAATCGCCGGGCTTTAAAAAGGGGTCGGTATTGATCTGGGTTTTGAGGTTATCGGGAATATCTTTCAGCCCGTTCAATAAAATTTCTTTTATAGTATAACGGCTGTTTTCAATTATAATGAATTTTACATCAACCTCATAATTTATATCGTTATATGTAACGTCTGTATCAACTATAGCGTCAAAAAAACCGTTATCAAAATAGAATTTCTTTATCCGTTGACGGTCGCCTTCCAGCGCATCCTGGCTGAAATCAAGCGTCTTCGGAAGAACCATAGTTTCCTTCAGAATATCTTTGTCGAACGACTTTGTAGTTTTAAAGTCAAATTCAAAATCGTTGATAGTATAACTGACGGGACTGCCGCCGTAAGAAGCCTTCCATGGAACGACTAAAGAGGTCCATGCGGCCAGCATAATCAGTAAAATAAAAGATTTTGAGTTTTGTAATTTCACAAAGAGAAGAGAAATATAAAGAAAACCCCGAATTATCGGGGTTACATTAGTCAATACTTAATTACAGGATCTAAAAATCCTTTTCTTCATCATCATAAAAGAAATCTTCCTTTGTCGGATAGTCGAGCCAGATCTCTTCAATGCTTTCATACGGTTCATCGGTATCCTCAAGTTCCCTGAGGTTCTCGATAACTTCCTGTGGGGCCCCGGTCCTTGTTGCATAATCGATGAGCTCGGCTTTATTTGCCGGCCACGGCGCATCGTCCAAGAAAGAAGCGAGTTCCAGAGTCCAAACCATGTTTTGAGTCTCCTTTTTATATATTAATAATTGTTTTGGTTCTTTTTCAAGTTTGGAAATTTTTGTTTTAATAATCTTCCTTAATCCCTTAAGCGTGGATCCAGAGCGTCGCGCAATCCTTCACCAACTAAATTATAAGCAACCACAGTCAAAAATATCATAAATCCGGGGAACACAGCCAGCCACCAGGCGCTGGTTGCGCCTCTTGCTTCAGAAAGCACCGAGCCCCATGTAACAGTTGTGGCTTTAACGCCAAATCCTAAGAAGCTTAACGCCGCTTCAACTAAAATAGCTCCTGCAATAGAGAATGAAGCTGAGATCAAAACCGGCGCAATGGCATTTGGAAGAACATGGCGGAAGATGATCCTGGTATTCGAAAGCCCGAGCGAAGTTGCCGCCGAAACATAATCCATACTTCTTACTTTCAGTATCTCGCCCCTGACAAGTTTAGTATTGCCTGTCCAGCTTGTAAGCCCGATAGCGGCCATAATAAACCAAATACTTGAACCATACAAGGCCACAATTGTAATTATCAAAAAGAACGCAGGGAAAAGCTGCATTATCTCGACAAATCTCATAATAAGCAAATCTATTTTGCCTCCATAAAACCCGGATAACGCCCCCAAAATTACGCCAATAAATATTGAAATGCCCGCAGCTACAAAACCGACAGAAAGCGAAATCCTTGATCCGTGGATAAGGCCCGAGAGCACATCTCTTCCAATCCCGTCTGTGCCAAGAAAATGACCGGTAGCAATGGACGGCCCCGAGCTGCTGTTAAACAGATCTACATCTGAAGGAAAGAACTTTATCGGCGGCCAAATAGCGGTTCCCAATTCCAGAGCTTTATAATCAACATTTAAGAATTGCGGTTCCCATTTTGCCAGCCCTAAACTAACGGCGTAATCTTTAAAGACGGGGAAATATGACTCTCCCTGGTAACTGCAATAGATAGGTTTATTGTTTGCAAGTACATCAGCAAGTAAAGCGATAGTTACCAAAAACAAAACAACGTAAAAAGCGCCTAACGCCAGCTTATTCTTCTTGAACTGGTGCTTTACCAATGAACCATAAGTCTGGTCGACCGTCCTAGCTTTGCCGGGAACCCCGTCTTCGGGAACATCATTGCCCGAGGTTACAACCGGCTGCGCGGTTGGCCCGACTATCATCTGTGTCTCGCTTTCAAACTCTCTTTCCGGAACTTTTCTATCTGCCATATTAAATTATTATCCTATTTCTTTGTAAAAGCTATTCTCGGATCGACGAACGCATATAAAATATCCACAACCAGCAAACCAAGCATGGTAAGCACAGCCGAAAGAACCAGTTCAGCCATTATCAAAGGATAATCCCTTGCTATCAGCGCCTGGAACGCAAGCTGTCCAACGCCCGGAATACTGAATATCGTTTCAACAATAACGCTGCCGCCTATCAAGCCCGGCAGAATACCGCCAAGCAGAGTAATAATAGGTATCAGCGAATTGCGTAAAGCATGTTTCATTACAACTGTTTTTTCTTTCAGTCCCTTAGCGCGCGCGGTTCTTATATAATCCTGCCTTATAACTTCAAGCATGCTTCCTCTCATCTGCCTTGATAAGAACGCGAAGCTTGCAAGCGCAGAAGTTGTAATTGGAAGAATAAGGTGATAAATTCTGTCCCAAATCTTCGCAAAGAAACTCCAGTTATCAGAACCTAAAGTAGTTAAGCCGGAAGTAGGGAACAGCTTTATATATTCAACATTAGCTAAAAAAACAATAGCCATGGTAGCCACCCAGAAATCAGGCAGCGAATATAACACAAATAACATGAAAGTTGAAAGCTTGTCTCCCCAGCTATATTGTCTTGCAGCCGAATATATTCCGATCGGTATAGCTATCAGGTAAGCAAGGCAAACTACGACAAAATCAATTGAAGCGGTTATCGGGATTCTCTCTGCTATCTTTGCCATAACCGGGCGGTTATCAACAAATGAATTGCCGAAATCGCCAGTCGCCATATTCCCGAGCCAAATTGCGTACTGCGTATATATCGGCTTATCCAGTCCCCATTTCTTTTTATAGTAGTCTTTGGCCTGCTGGTTCAGCTGGCTCTTTTCATCAGCCTTCATGTTCTCATTGCTCACGCCGACCTTAAGCTCGGTAGGATCGCCCGGCGCCAAATGCGAAATAGCAAATGTTATAAGCGTAATCGCTATCAGCGTCGGGATAAAAAGCAAAATCCTCTTTATTACATACTGGGTCATAAAAAATCTCTTCTGTTAATTCAGGATAAACATCAGTTATTCATATTCTGCGTGTACTTCTGCGAGGGTTTAGGAACCCACCATTCATTGTATGAAGGACTTGGCTGAATATTATACCATCTGGCATTTTTGAATCTTGCATCATAAATATATCTTGATTTGCCGCTCCATAAAAAAGTATATGGCTGGTCATCATAAATAACTTTCTGCCATTTTTTCAGGATATCAATTCTCTTGGCTTCATCCATTTCGTTTTTATAAGCCATTATAAGAGAGTCGCTTACCGGATTATTGAAGCTTATGTAATTGCTTCCCTCTCCTTTTGACTGGCTTGAATGCCATATTTGATACGGATCCGGCGGGGTAGTCGGCGAGGTCCATGCTGAATATGTCGCATCGAATTCATGTTTCTTTGTTTTATCAAGATAAACTGACCACTCAATTTCCTGCAGGTCTGCGGCAATGCCGGCTTTTTTAAGAGCCTCAATGATAACAAGAAGGATCTGTTTCCTAACAGGATTGTTATAGATAAGGAAAGTAAACTTGAAGTCGGTCTTCTTTCCGTTAATAACTTTATCCAGCACGCCATCTCCGTCAGAATCTTTCCAGCCTGAGGCTGTCAGAAGCTCTTTAGCTTTATCAACATCATAATTTATTACAGGTAAATCTGTATTCAGGAGCTTTTTATTCTG
The DNA here is from genome assembly GCA_964568655.1 of uncultured Ignavibacteriales bacterium. Lineage (GTDB taxonomy): Bacteria > Bacteroidota > Ignavibacteria > Tepidaquicellales > OLB5 > CAWFKW01. The sequence goes on from CAZMRG010000070.1 coordinate 12,561, forward strand.
GTAGAAAACGTCGGACTGTATCATAACAGCGTCTCCGTAGAGGATCTTATCAATAATTGTTTTTCTGTCTATAAGCATAGAAAGAGCCATCCTGACGTTCTTATCCTGAAATAGCGGATTTAGTTCATTCCATGCAATATAATTATAAGAAGGTTCCGAGGGCCTTGCTTTAATAAGCTTAAACTGATCCGGGTTATCCAGGTTCTTATAAAAATCAAGTGGCGGGATAACGAACATTGCATCGACTTCTTTATTCTTGGCGCTGACCAAAGCGGCTGAATTATCCTGAATGGTTTTGAAGATCAGCTTATTAGGATAGTTCGGGATCTGAGCGACATCCCAGTAATTAGGATTCTTTTTCAGTGTTACGCCCTGGCCGGTTTCCCATTTCTCAAATATGTATGGGCCTGAACCAATAAGATATTTTGCCTGCCTTGAAACTTCCTGTGAATTAATGAAATCAGAATATTTTTGTAAACCGGGGTTTTTACTAGCTGAATTAAAATCTTTAAGTTCATCCCAGGTTACTTTATCCATAACTCCCTGGGGGTCCAAAACGTGTTTCGGCATTATTGGAAATGTGCCTAAATAATATATTCCGCGCCATGAAGGCTTTAACATAGTAAATTTTAATGTAAAGGGGTCGCCGTTGACCAGCTCTACTTTTTGTACAGGTTCATAATAATTTCTTAATGGAGCATCATCAATAAACGGAACCTTTATCAGTTTCAGCGAAAATACAACATCTTCTCCGGTAAGCGGAGTCCCGTCTGAAAATGTAACATTCTTTTTCATATGGAAAGTGTACGTGGAAAAGTCAGGCGCTATTTCAGGCAAATCCGCAAGCCAGGGAACTAAATCGTAAGAAATTTTATCCTGATTTAAAAGTGATTCATATATATATGACTGGTATTCTGCCGCGCTGGCGTCGTTTGAAACGATGGGGTTCATCTTTTCAGGATCTGCAATTTCTCTTATTACAACCCAGTCACCGGATGCCGCGCCCGATGTATCAACAGGAGCAACGGCAACGTCATCCATTTTATTATTATCAGTTTTTTGGTCGGTGTCTTTCTTACCGCATGACGTGAAAATTACTAAAGCTAAAATGAAACTGAATAAAAGCGAGGGCTTTAGAATATTTCTTAATTTAAACATAGGAAAGATATATAAAAAGTTTTCAAAATATGAGTATTTTGAGGAAATTCTGGACGCAATTTATCGATAATAATCTAATTTTCAACTGAAAAATGCCGTACTAAGACGAATTTCTGGTCTTGTAAATTCAGTATCAATCTGCATAAGATTCCCTCTTCCGAGTGAATGGATTCAGCAACTGAAAAATGCCGTACTAAGACGAATTTCTGGTCTTGTAAATTCGTTAAAAATCCGAACTATATTCCGTCCCAAATTGTCCGCCAAAGGCGCATTGGGACGGAGAAGCTTTCTTCGTAACCGCAGCCTTTAGGCTGCGCATCACCTCTATATTTCGCAACCTAAAGGTTGCCTGCCTGCTGCAGGCAGGCGGCTACCATAATTATACTATTTACCTTATTCCCAATCCACCAAAATGGACAGTTTACCATTGTTAACTGCTAACTGTTAACTGTTAACTGTCAATTAGGCGTTTGGAACTTTTGGGCATTCTTTGGCACCCACCACTCGGTTAACTGGTATGATGTGAGCGGAGTGGGGTACCACCTTACGTTCTTAAATCTTTCGCCGTAAACGTATTTAGCCTTCGGGGTCCATGTAAACGTATAAACCTGGTCGTCATAAAATATCTTCTGCACCCTTTTGATGATCTCAATTCTTTTAGCTTCATCAAATTCCTGTCTGTATTGTACCATAAGCGAATCTGCTTCATCATTCTTATAGCTTATGAAGTTACTGCCCTCGCCTTTGCTTTGCGATGAATGGAATATCTGGTATTCATCCGGCGGGTAGTCGCTCAGTATCCAGGCGCCCATAGTGGCGTCGAACTCATGTTTTTTCGTTTTGTCAAGATAAACCGACCATTCCAGAGTCTGAACTTCCGCCTGTATCCCGACTTTCTTCAGTTCATCTATTAATACAAGAATCGCCTGCTTTCTGGATTCATTTGTATTAAGCAGGTATGTGAATTTGAAATCAACTTTTTTCCCGTCTATAACTTTATCCAGAACCCCGTCGCCATCGCTATCAATCCATCCGGCTTCGGTCAGAAGCTGTTTTGCCTTTGCGGGATCAAAAGGAATTTCAGGCAGGTCAGGATTAAAATGTTTCTTATCCTGGAAATATACCGGCCCCTGTATAGGCACCGCCATCCCGAAATGAATTTTATCAATTATATTTTTTCTGTCCAGAAGGTAAGCCAGCGCCCATCTCACTTTTTTATCCGCAAAAAACGGACGGTTCTCATTATATGCAATGTAATCGAAGCGCGGTTCTGTTGGATCTGCTTTCTTCATACTATACTGCTCAGGATTCGCTAGCGTTTTAGCATAATCAACAGGTTTCATCAGATACAGCAGGTCAATTTCTTTGTTCTTAGCTGCAACTACGGCAGCCGATTCATCCTGAATTATCTTCAATATTATTTTAGACGGATAAGCCATTCCGAAATTACCGCTTTTGTTCCAGTAATTATCGTTTCGGCGCATTTCAACAGTTTGCCCTGTTTCCCATTTGTAGAATACATACGGGCCGGAACCGATCAGGTATTTCGGGTTGCGGTTCATATCTTCAGAATTAAAGAATTCAGCATACTTGCTTATAACTGAATTCTTTTGAGCCGCATTAACATCCGCGCAATCTTCCCATGTATATTTATCTGTCAGCCCCTCCGGGTCGTCAACTTCTTTTGACATTATCTGCATGTCGCCAAGCACAAGCATCGCCTTGAAATATGGTTTCGAAAGCGTAAACCGTATTGTGTATTTATCTCCGTCAACAAGCTCAACTCTTTTAAGCGACTCATAGTAGTTCCTTAAAGCGGCATCATCCACCAGCGGGTTCTTCATGCATTTAAATGAAAAGATAACGTCGTCGCCGGTAAGCGGTTTTCCGTTTGAAAATGTGATGTTCTTTTTAAGCTTGAAAGTATAGATAAGATGGTCGGGGGATATTTCCGGAAGCGCTTCGGCAAGCCAGGGGATCGGATCCATAGTGGTTCTATCGGCTGCAAATAAAAGCTTTTCGAAAATGTAAAGAGAATATTCCTGGCCAGTTGCATCCTGAACCGTTATGGGGTTCAGTTTTTGCGGGTCGGCAAGTTCCCTGTGTATGACCCAATCTCCGGTTACCGCGCCTGTGGTATCAACCGAAGGCATAAGATAATCCTGGTCTTTGTTTTGTGTTATTTTCTGATTATTTCCGC
>CAZMRG010000071.1:0-15689 GCA_964568655.1 uncultured Ignavibacteriales bacterium
ATTTACTTAAATATTATTACGCGTCAAATGCATAGGCTTCTTCGCCGTGCAAAGTAGAATCAAGCCCCTTCTCCATTTCCGCTTCAGTAACTTTCACAGGAGTAACCCTGTTAATAAGCCAAAGCATCGCATAGGTAAACACAAAAGCGTAAACTGAACTTATGAGTACGGCCAGTAGTTGTATTCCAAAGAATTTTGTACCGCCGTGTATAAGCCCGTTTGAGCCTGACGGATTAATAGCAACCGAACCCAGGATACCTAACATAACAACTCCAAGTAATCCTCCAACGCCGTGAACGCCCCATACATCAAGAGCATCATCCCATCCTAATTTATTCTTAAGCGCTACAGCAAAGTAACAAACTATACCTGCCGCAATACCAATTACAACAGATGATTTAGATGATACAAAACCCGCTGCAGGAGTTATTGTAGCAAGGCCTGCAACCGCGCCTGTTAATAATCCCACAAATTTCGGTTTCTTTTCAAGCCACCATGCAAGCAGCAGCCAAACAAATGCCGCAAATGAAGCGGCAACATCTGTGTTCAAAAAAGATGTGGCAGTAACGGGGTCTACCGCAAATTCGCTTCCTGCATTAAAGCCATACCACCCGAACCAGAGTAACCCGGTTCCGAGCGCAATTAACGGTATGCTGTGCAGACCCGGGTCGGCGACCTTTCGCTTTCCCACATACAGCACAGAGGCAAGAGCCGCAAATCCCGCAATATTATGTACTACAATTCCGCCCGCAAAATCTTTTACTCCCCACTGCGCTAAAATTCCGCCGCCCCAGATCATATGAACAAACGGGAAATAAACCAGCAGCAGCCATAGAGTCAGGAATAATAAATAAGCTGTAAACTTAATTCTGTTCGCAAAAGCTCCGGTTATCAAAGCCGGGGTTATAATAGCAAACATCATTTGATAAGCCACAAAAACATATAGAGGAATTGAAGGATTTATAGGACTGTGATCCATTGGGCTGGTTCCCGCAAGAAACGCGAGTTTGAAATTCCCTATTAATCCAAGAGTATCTGTTCCGCTGGCTAAGTCGCCGCTGAAACACATTGAATATCCGACGAGCCACCAGATGACCGTCGTCAATCCCATTGAAACAAAGCTCTGGATCATAATTGCCAGAACATTTTTCCTCCCGACAAGTCCCCCGTAAAAGAACGCGAGACCCGGCGTCATAAGCATAACAAGGCTTGTTGCTAAAAGCATAAAGCCGGTATTTCCGGTATCAAACATTATATATAGACCTCCTTAGAGATAATTAATAAACAAGCCGCCGGTATGTAGCAAAATATACGTGCAGGCAAATGATGCGCGGCCCGAACATGTCTGCAATAGTTAATATATTTTGAAAACTTTAAAGAAGATGTAAGGATTTCAGGCGGAATATTGTTCCGCAGGAGGTGAAAATTATTTTCATAGCTTCTCAAACCTATACCATTTTATCAAACGGTAAAAAACTTTTCAGCGTCCTCAAGGGATAACCTGCAGAACACCTTTATGGAAGCAAACTTACTAAGATTCATAAGAAATTTCAATGAGTAAAAACCATGTTTAAAAGGACTTATTTTCTGCCGGTTTGCCGCCTTATTTAAGAAAGTCCGGTTATTATAATTTCTTTCACTTATAATACCCGGACTTTGATTTCACTATATAGTTTCTAATTCAATTCCGGGAGCATAGGCTTCTTCGCCATGCAAAGTTGAATCCATGCCGGCTGTTTCTTCCATCTCGGTCATCTTAACCGGAATTACTTTGTTAATAAGCCAAAGCATCCCGTAAGTAAAACCAAAAGCATAAAACGAACTAATAACAACCGCCAGAACCTGCACGCCAAAGAATCCTGAACCGCCGTGTAAAATTCCATTTGTAGCATCGGAATTTATCGCAGCCCAGCCGAAAATACCAACGCAGATTATTCCGGTAAATCCGCCAACGCCATGCACTCCCCATACGTCAAGTGAATCATCCCAGCCAAGTTTATTCTTGAGAGCGACCGCGAAGTAACATACTATTCCGCCGATCAATCCAATAGCAGCCGAAGCCTTAGGAGAAACGTAACCTGCGGCAGGCGTAATAACCACCAGCCCCGCCAAAGCCCCTGTAAGAAGCCCAACAAGTTTCGGTTTCTTTGAAATGCGCCAGTCAAGAGCAAGCCACGCAATAGCTGCAAATGAAGCTGCAATGTGCGTGTTCAAAAATGCAATAACCGTAATTCCGTCAACGCGAAACTGGTTGCCGGCGTTAAAACCAAACCAGCCGAACCAAAGCAATCCTGCGCCAAGCGCAAAGAGCGGGATACTGTGAAAAGCTGAGTCGGAGACTTTCCGCTTGCCTACATAGAATACAGAAGCAAGCGCCGCAAAGCCCGCGATATTGTGAACCACTATACCGCCTGCAAAATCTTTAACTCCCCATGAAGCTAAAATTCCGCCGCCCCATACCATATGAACAAACGGGAAATAAACAAATAATAACCAAAGCACTAAGAAAGCAATATATGCGCTAAATCTTATTCTGTTTGTAAAAGCGCCTGTTATAAGCGCAGGCGTAATGATAGCCGTCATCAATTGATATGCCACAAAAACAAACAGAGGAATAGTGGGATTAACCGCAGCGGGCGTCGTTGGCCCAATACCTGTAAGGAATGCTAGTTTAAAATTCCCCACAATGCCGAAGAAATCGGTATGGCTGGCTACATCGCCGCTAAAACACATTGAGTAACCGACAAGCCCCCACAAAATTGTGGTGATACCCATCGAAACAAAGCTCTGCATCATAATAGCGAGCACATTTTTCTTGCCCACAAGGCCGCCATAAAAGAGCGCAAGACCCGGTGTCATTAACAAAACAAGACTTGTAGCTATAAGCATAAAGCCGGTATTTCCAGTATCGAACATTACAATAAACCTCCTGAAAAATAATTAATATTGTAGCCGTCATTATTTAAGCAAAATATACGTGCACGCGCCACGGATGGCTGAAACATGATCGCAACATCGTTTTTATATTTTGAAAACTTTTGTGAAGATGTAAGGCGTATTACCGGAATATAATTCCGCGAGTTGTACAGACTATTTTTAAACAACATCAATCCAGCATCAATAAGTCAAACATTGTAAATCGATTCAGTATCCTCAGTAAACTAAGCTCAGGAACTATAATATCTAAACAATTTACAAAAATTCAAATGGAAGTTCAATGTAAAAAACGTGATAATAACCCTATATATCAATTATTTAATTGAAATTGCACAAATTCATCATTAAATTTGAAATGGTTTTTATTGTTATTGTTCATCTAATGGATATTTGTTATGATTAAGAAACTGCTTCAAACCGTACTAATTTACCTCCTTTTATCAATCTCACTCACAGCTTTCGCTCAGCAAAAACACAGACAGGGATTATTTGCCGGCTTGCCGGATGAGCTTACTTTGAACGGGTACATTGATACATACATTGCGTATGACAATGATAAAGGTTCAAGCCCCAGGCAGTTTACTTCGATAGCGCCATACAGGGACGAATTCAGGCTGAATATGGCCATGATCGCCCTAAGGTACTCAACCGATAAACTGAGGGGAAATATTGCCGTTCAGTTCGGCGATATTCCAATGCTGAACTGGCCGCAGGAACCTGATGAATATCTTCAATACATACAGGAAGCGAACATTGGATTTTCCCCTTCAAAGAATTTTTGGATAGACGCGGGGTTTTTCCTGACTCATATTGGAGGAGAAGGCATAATACCTAAAGATAATTTTTTCCAGAGTATGACGATTTGCACATTCTACGAACCGTTTTTCCAGGGCGGTATAAAATTTTCATACACAGGAAAGAAATTTTACGGGGGTTTGTATTTGCTGAACGGCTACAACGTATTCAATGATAACAATAAAAATAAATCGGTTGGAATGCAGTTAGGTTATAAACCCAATAATAAATTAGAAATTATTTACAATAATATTCTCGGGAACGAGATGCCTTCCGGGATCGAAGGCAAAACAAGATTCTACAATAACCTTGTGGTGAAACTATACCCCGCTAAAAAACTTGATGTTATTTTGTGCGGTGATTTTTGCATGCAGGAAAAATCAAGCTTGAGCAACGCTGATGCATCAGCAAGTATGTATTCGGGTTTCGTTTCAGCCAGGTACAGGCTTATGAAAAAGTTTTCGGTTGCGGCAAGGGTTGAAACATTCGCCGATAAGGACGCAATTTTTACCCCTGTTGTTGCAATAAACCCCGCCAGCGGTTTAAAAGCAGACGGAATTACATTTGGCATAGAATATAATCCGCAGGACAACGCTTATTTCAGATTGGAATCGCGTTACCTGATTGCAGGCAGCGACCAGAAAATATTTTATGAATCTAAAAATGCCAGGGCCGAAGTTATCTTATCCGGCGGCATTGGTTTTTAATAAATAAGTTATCCCGGTTTTAGCCGGGATAACTAAAGACATCCTGTATAATCTTAAAGCTAATTAATATTTATCATAGCAGCTGCCGAAGGCTCTCCGAACGGCGTTCCGTCTTTTGTAACCTGGCACTGAAAATTGTACGCTCCTGATTCATTCGGAGCGGTCACAGGAACGTTAATAACAGCCGATGTGCCCGGAGAAATATCATAAGGAAGCTCAATGTCCGGCATTGACCATGCGTTCGTTTTGTTATCAGACCAGCCTCCAATTACCTTTATCTTGCAATCGCCCTGTTTCCATGTTGTGCTTCCGTTATTTACAACGGTGATATTGAATGTATACAATTGTCCGCCGTCCATTTCAGATGGCACCTGGACAGAAGAGAATACAGCGTTGTTCCTGATCCCTTTCGTCTTTACATCGCTTGCGGTTGACGGGCCGGAAACTCTGACCGGAGCGAGTATTGTCGGTTCCCCGAAGTATGCGTTACCGTCTGCTAACTGCCATTGCATATTATACTGGCCCTGGGATTCCGGGGCTACAACGGTAAAGTTAAAAACGACTTCTTCGCCCGGGCTCACAATAGAATTCACATCCACTTTATCTACGCCCCATATTTTCGGATCATTCTCAGAGCTGCTTATGAGCCTGAGGCTAAAGCTTCCCTGCTTCCAGACGCTGCCGCCGGTATTTTTCATTGTCACAGAAACTCCGTAAGCTTTGCCAGCATCCATTTCGCCCGGCGTTGATTGTGAAACATAAATCGCATTATCGGTTTGCGCTTGTACCCTGAATGATAAGAACAGACAGACCGCTATTAACATTAGGGTTGGTTTAATTGTTTTCATGGTTTTCCCTTTTATTAATTTATTAAAAATAAAAATGCGCTCTTTATTTAAGGCATTTTTTTCAGCTTATCTGCAATATTATTAAACTGCGGTTTCTTTCCGTATGCCGCAATTCCAAAATGATACAATATCTTTTCCTTCTGCCCGTTATATTCATCGGTCCCCTTCCATCGTGTTCTGAATTCTTTCTCGCTCAGGTACGTTTTACCAAACGAATCAGGATCTTTAAAAACAATATTTCCGTCCCCGTACCCGACAACAGTAACGTAATGTCCCCACTGGGCGCTTTCCACGGATTTGCCGCCCAGGTAATCTCCTGTTGGGTTATATGCCTGAAGCATCACTATTACAGGAATTTTCTGCGTGACAAAATTTTTAATCTCATAAACAGTCATTTGATGCATACTTGTTTTGAGTCCGTAATTTTTTAATACTCTTACAATGTCTTCCATTTCAGTGCCGGACTCCTGCTTTGTGTTCATTTGCATTGCCAGCGTATCCGCGTACTCTGTAATTCCGTAATATCCAAGGACCGTTAACCCTGCCCAAACGCCGCATGAATAATCATTGTTTTGCAATATATCGGGGCATTCCAGTATAGTATAATTGGCGCTAATAGAAATCTGTTCATCGGGTTTTCTCGGAATATTCTCAACTTCTTCCGGTTTTTCATACGGAAACGTCTCCTGCCTTCCGCCTGAATCGTTAGCGCTCAATTGAACAGACGGGATAAATGCCCTTTGGTTAGCAGGCGCACTGTTGGTACACGAGTAAATCAATGCCAAAGCCCCAAACAGAATCAATATCGCCGCCGTTTTTACCGCGAAAGGGCTGCCGTTGTTCACTTTAATGAAATCTTTCAAAATTATACCATCTTTACCTTTATTTAAAAATCAAACTAAAACCAATCTGTTACCTTATCAACTCCGGTCAATTCTAAACGTTCCCGGCTATTAAGTTCAATTCCTGAAAAGCAAATTTCAAATAACAACAGATACATTTCCGATGTCGGATAAAGTATTTATGTAATCATACACAAGTTTTACATACTTAAACCCGCTTATCGGTTCCGATAGAAATGATAAATAATTATTTTTTCTCACTAAGCTCAGGTACCCGCCTGCAATACTTTTTTCCCAGAACCGGACAAATAGCCTGTGTATTTCTTTATCCCTGTATTTCTCAACGTACTCCATAAATACTCTTTGCGCATTTTTCTCATCGAAATTATGCAAATGTATGTGAATGTGAACATCACGATTTTCATATTCTACAAACAACTGCAGGTATTGCATTCTGTTAAACATAGAATGTGCGCTTAGTTTTATTTACCGGTTATATACAACTCAATTATTATGCCAAAAATATCTCCCATAATTATGAAAAAAAGAGAAATTCATTCTGCAGAATTGTCAAAGAAGAATTGTCAAATATGACACATTTGTCCGTATTCTTATCATATTACCAATGCATATGCAAGATCATAAAAATTAATCATGAAAACTTCCGGAACTATCTGCTGTTTAGTCTTTTAAAGAGAAGAAAGGAGAACTGTTATGCCGGCAAGGAAAAAAGCAAAAAGCCGCAAATACAGCAAGGCTGCGGCAAAATCGGTAGAGCGTGAAATGCGCGCAATGAAAGAGGGAAAGCTAAGGAGCGGACGAAGCGGCAAAAAGGTTACTGGCAGAAAACAGGCGATTGCAATCGGGCTTTCCGAGGCGAGAAAAAAGGGAGCCAAAGCGCCATTGCCTCCCAAGAAAAGGAAGAAATCGTCTTAGGGATAATAAGCCGGCTGCGGCTTAATAAATTTATAATTGTCAGATCTAAAAAACGTCTAATTTAATAAATTCCCCCGGATTCTTTTTTAGGATCTTAAGGATTAGATGTTTCCATTCCTTAGAACTATATCAATTGATGTGATTTTAACTTATTATGTTATGTTAAATTATATCTTATTATATTTATTATTTATATGAGCAACGGGGGCAAAAATGTTCTTTATTATACCAAGAAATTCAAATAGACTATGAAAAGACGCAGCATAATAATTATTATTTCTGTAATTGTTATTTTTGCCGCAACAGCTACGGCATACACTATCTGGAAGAACGGGAAGGATACAAAAGTTGAATGGATAACCGTTAAGCCGTCAAAAGGCAATGTCCAGATATTAGTAACCGCCACGGGGACGGTGAACGCGGTTAAAACTGTGCAGATAGGCACGCAGGTATCAGGAGTTATTTCGAAGATATATGTCGATTTCAACAGCATGGTGAAAGAAGGGCAGATAATCGCCGTTCTTGATACGCGCAGTTTAAAGGTATCTTTAAATGAAGCCGAAGCAAATTTATTAAAATCACAGGCCCAGCTTGAACAGATAAAAGCGGACTATGAACGAAGCCAGGAATTATTTGCAAAGGGACTGGTCGCCAAAAGCGATTTTGATCTTCAAACTGCAAATTATAAAGCGGCGCAAAACACAGTTCAGGCGGCCCAAGGCGAACTGCAAAAAGCAAGGATCAATCTTGATTTCGCGACTATCAGATCTCCAATAAGCGGAATAGTTGTTTCAAGAGCGGTTGATGTCGGACAAACAGTCGCTGCAAGTTTTTCTACTCCTACCCTGTTCACCATCGCAAATGATCTTAAAAAAATGCAGCTCCAGGCGAATGTTGATGAAGCTGATATAGGGCAGGTGCAGAATGGCCAGTCTGTTTTCTTTTCAGTAGACGCTTACCCCGATCAAACTTTCAAAGGGTCGGTAGAGCAGATCAGGCTTCAGCCTATAACCACTAATAATGTTGTCAGCTATGCCGTGATGATAGATGCGCCGAACGAAGACCTAAAACTGGTGCCCGGTATGAATGCAGATATTTCAATTATTGTTCAGGAAAGCAAAGACGTTATCAGAATTCCGGTTCAGGCTATGAATTTTTCTCCTGGGCAAAATCAAAAAGGATTAGACAGCGTTGCGATACAGCGCCAACGGGATAGTTTAAGCGCTCTTGGTCAATCTTTAGTATTTGTTTTAAATAACGGGAATCTAACGCCTGTTGCTATTCAAACAGGTTTAACTGACGGCGTTAGGATGGAAGTTAAAAATGACGTCCTGACCGTTCAATCAGAATTAGTTACCGGAATTAAAGTTAACGGTACAGTCGCTCCGCAATCCAAGGGACTGATACAGGCGCCTAAACGTGGACCAAACGTACATTAATGAGCGAGACGCAGCCTGTAATTTCAGTAAAGAATTTATTTAAGATATACAGAATGGGAAACCAGTCCGTGGCTGCTCTTAACGATGTATCTATGGATGTTTTTCCGGGAGATTATATCTGCATCATGGGCGCCAGCGGTTCAGGGAAATCAACTTTTATGAATGTGATCGGATGCCTGGACGTTCCAACGCGCGGCGAGTATCTTTTTAACGGCGAGCCTGTAATGAGCAAATCAAAAATTCAGCTTGCCCACCTCAGAAGAGACAACATCGGTTTCGTGTTCCAGTCGTTTAATTTGTTATCGCGTACAACAGCATACGATAACGTTGAGCTCCCGCTGATATACAGCAATATTAACGCTTCAGAGAGAAGAGAAAAAGTTGAGAAAGCTCTTACAAGCGTTGGATTAAAAGACCGCATGAGGAATATGCCTAATATGCTTTCCGGCGGGCAGCAGCAAAGAGTAGCTATAGCAAGAGCTATAGTTAATAATCCAAAGATGATACTGGCGGATGAACCTACCGGCAACTTAGATACGCGTACCAGCATGGAAATTATCCAGATATTCCAGGAATTAAATGATAAGGGGATCACGGTTGTGATGGTAACTCATGAAGATGATATTGCGCAAACTTCCAAAAGAAAAGTAGTTTTTAAAGACGGGAAGATAACCAAATCAGGGGTGACAGTCGACAGGCTGATAGCTTCGGAACAAATAAAATTAATTCCCAAGCGGGAAGACATAGAGATTTGAGATTTGAGATTTGAGATTTGAGATTGCAGATTAAAGATTAAAAGACTAAAGATTAACAGATTAAAGATCAGAAAAATATAGAACCATGTATTTACAAAGCAGCGTAAAAATTGCGTTCAAAGCATTAGGAAAGAACAGGTTTCGTTCTTTTCTTACTATGCTTGGCATTATTATAGGCGTTGTATCGGTTATTGTTATGCAGGCAATCGGGTATGGTTCAAGCGAAGATGTTAATGCGCGAATCAGCACACTGGGCACTAATCTAATAACAATCAGCCCTGTTTCAGCAAGGTCGATGGGCGTCAGCCAGGAATCAGGCACAGCTCCGACTTTAAAGAAGGCAGACGCGGATGCACTGATAACGGAAGTAACCTCTATAGATGCAGCATCGCCACTGGTTCGGACAACCGTACAGATGAAATTCGGGAACAAGAACTGGCGAAGCAGCATATCAGGCGTATATGCCGATTATTTTACTATCCGCGACATGGAAATAGAAAACGGCGCTATATTCACGGCAAACGACGAAAAAAAATTCTCGAAAGTCTGTGTGATCGGAAAGACCGTTGTAAATAATCTGTTCACGCCCGATCAAAACCCGATAGGAACAACTATCCGGGTAGGCACAGTTCCTTTTCTTATTATCGGTACGTTAAAAAGCAAAGGCACCAGCGGAGTGGGGCAGGACCAGGACGATATTATTTTAGCGCCTTATTCAACTGTGCAAAACAGGATGCTTGGCAGCGAAAATATTCAGCAGATCTATGTTTCGGCAAAATCGGAAGATCAGGTAAATGTTGCTGTTGCAGATATTGAAAAAATACTGCGGGTAAAACATCAACTGCTTCCTTCAGCGCCAAATGATTTTACAATCAGCACCCAGCTTGATCTGCGCGAAACGCTGAACACCGTGGTTAATACGATCACTGTGTTGTTATCTATTGTAGCCGCCATTTCATTGTTTGTCGGCGGGATCGGAATCATGAATATAATGCTTGTTTCAGTTACCGAAAGGACCCGCGAGATTGGGATCAGGATGGCTGTGGGCGCAACCGGTTTTGACGTGCAGTTTCAGCTATTGCTTGAGGCTGTGGTTATGAGTTTAGTAGGCGGAGTTTCAGGAATAATCCTGGGCCTTACAACTTCATTCCTGGTCTCCAAGTTTGCAGGGTTCAGCACAATTGTAACTATGCAATCAATTGTTATTTCATTTGTCGTAAGCACCCTTATTGGAATTTTCTTCGGCTGGTACCCATCCCGAAAAGCCGCAAATCTTAACCCAATAGATGCTTTAAGATACGAATAATCACGGGTCTTCATAAAGCATTTATCAAATCCGCATTTATTTTTTAGAATGATCCAGAACCTTGCATGGTTACAGACTGTTTAATAATTTAATAAAAGTCTGCTTTTAAACAAAAACAATAATAAACATGCAGGAAAAGAAAACAACAGATAAAACTCATTCAAACGGAATTTCCACAGATTCATTTTCTTCTTTGGATAAGCAAATTGCTGAAGTAAGAAACAGCGCTATAGCTTTATATAATGTGCTGGAAAAGAAAGGAATTATCACTGAAAAAGAGTTTATGGATGAATATAATGCAGTTTCATCCAAAAAGAATCATTAAAGCGGGAAGCTTATGAAAGCGGGGAGCTTATGTCTGTATTAACAATAATTATTACTCTGATAGTTATCGGTGTTTTATTGTGGCTTATAAATTATATACCAATGCAGCCAACTATTAAAAAAATAGTAAACACGCTTGTAGTAATAATTGTTGTACTATGGCTGTTAAAGGTTTTCGGATTATATACCTACCTTTCAAACATAAGAGTTTAAAAAATTCATAGAGGAATACTCATACTTAATAGCAGAACTAAAAAAGGGAGAATGATCACGTTCTCCTTTCTGTTAACAAAAAAATACCAAATATAATAAAAGCAAATAAGATAGCGCTCATTCGCCGTTTTTCGTGGCGGCCCGCCGAGGCAGGAATGCCCGGGAACATCTGCAAGTGATTCCCAATACCCTTAACGGCATAGACTTTACATTTCTTATTTATTATTTTGATGGTTTCTATAAAACATTGATTCAGCCCGTCAAAAATATATGTACCGCTTACAGCGTTCACATAAACGATCATTTCTTCATGTTCAGGCCGTCAACTTAAGTAAATACTATGCAATTTAATTCCGTTGAATTTATAGTATTCTTTTTTATTTCTACCCTTGTATTTTTTTCAATACCCAAAAAATTTAAATGGGTTTTTTTGCTGCTTGCATCCTGTTTTTTTTACGCATTTTTAGTTCCCTATTATATAATCTTTGTATTAATTACGATCACAAATGATTATTCCGCGGGATTACTAATAGAGAAATACCGTAACAGGAAAAATCTTTTCCTTTTACAAAGCCTTATTGTTGATATCGGGATACTTTTCTTCTTCAAGTATTTCAATTTCTTTTCGTATAATACAGAACAGCTTTCAAAAATTCTGGACTGGAACTACTCTCTGCCTGTTTTGAAGATGCTCATCCCAATTGGCCTTTCATTCTATACTTTTAAAAGCCTTGGATATGTGCTTGAAGTTTACAGAGGAGATTATAAAGCAGAACGTCATTTCGGTATTTATTCTCTATATGTTCTGTTTTACCCGGAAATATTATCGGGCCCAATAGACAGGCCGCAGAATTTATTAAACCAGCTTCATGAATTCAAAGATTTTGACTACGAGAGGGTTACTAACGGCCTGAAATTAATTGCATGGGGATTTTTCCAGAAGTTAGTAATTGCCGACAGGCTTGCATTAATGGTTAACGAAGTCTATAATAATCCGCATTCTTATAATGGTTTAATCTTCACTTTTACAACAATTATTTTTGCAATTCAAATATATTGCGATTTTTCCGGTTACACAGATATCGCGATTGGCGTAAGTGAAATACTTGGATTTAATATTCTGAAAAATTTCAATCGTCCGTATTTTTCAAAATCTGTTGCAGAATTCTGGCGCAGATGGCATATCTCATTATCCTCATGGGTTCGCGATTATGTTTATACTCCCCTTTCGATTAACCTGAGAAATTGGGGGGCCTTTTCAGTTATATTTGCTCTTTATGTAACTTTTATATCAGTAGGTATTTGGCATGACGCAAATTGGACATTTGTCATTTTTGGTTTCCTGCATGGAACATTTATGGTAATATCATATTTAACCAGAAAGATCAGAAAAAATTTACTGAAATCGAGCGGCTTAATAAAATTTCCGCGTGTTCACAGGATCTTTTCAGTTGTGTTTACTTTTTCATTAGTTTGTTTTTGTTTTATTTTTTTCAGGGCAAATGATTTAAAAGATGCAGTATACATAATAAGCCATATTCAAACTGGGTATGCCGATTACGTTATTTTGGCGCTAAGATCGTTTAATACATTCGATCTAAAAAGTCTGCTCCATCCTTTTATGATCGGGTTTAATTTTAAAGATCTGATTTTTTCATTAACATTTGTTTCCTTATTTTTCTTTGCCCAGTTATTGCAAAGGAAAATTGAGATTATAAAATTTATATCCGAAAAACCCGCAATTATAAGATGGGCTCTTTATATAGTCTTCACTTTTGTTATCCTGGAATTTGGAAAATTTGACAACAGGCAATTTATTTATTTGCTGTTTTGATCATGAAAAAGGGAATTGTGAAAATATTATACAAATTACTTATTCTCGGGTTATTATTTTCGATATTAATTATATACTGCGAGGTAAAATTAAGAGAGATCCCTTCAAGTTATATAATAAAGAAAAACTATTTCGAAAAAAACCTTGACAGCGCTGAAATACTTATCCTTGGTTCTTCGCAGCCGCTATATGGAATAAACCCCGAATATTTTTCGTTAAAGGGCTTTAATTTAGCCGAGCAAAGCCAGTCATTGTATTATGATGAAAAGCTTGTTTCAAAATATATTGATAAAATGCCCAACCTTAAATTTGTTTTCATTACAATTTCTTATTTTTCTTTGTGGTACGAGCTGTATAACTCGGTTGAAAATTGGCGGGATTATTTTTATAAAAAGGACTGGCAGTTAGCGATCAATAATCAAAAATATATCGATAAAAATGACGTTAGCTATATCGATCTGTACGGGATATCATTTGTTCAAAGCGCTCTTTTAGTGAATTTTAATTTACCTGCATGGACGGAAAGTCTGCGTGAAAACGGATGGTACCAAAATACGGGAAGAATGCTGATATCTCAAAATGCCGATAGTTCGAGCGCTTTAGAAATAAAAAGGCAAGATCAGGCTATGGCGGATAGTGTTTTTGAAAATAACAAAAATTACCTGGAGAAATTAATAACAGAGCTTACTTTGAAAAAAATCACTCCGGTTATAATTATAACTCCTGTGTACAATACTTATTCAATGAAAATGGATCCGAACAGGAATAAGAAAACAGAAGAAGTTATTAATAATTTATGTAAAGCGCCCGTCTGCAGAAGCTATAATTATCTAAATGATCCGCGATTTGTATTATCAGATTTCTCAGACACCGATCATTTAAACGAAACCGGCGCCGGGAAATTTTCAAAAATAATAAATAAAGAGATTATTTCTGATTTAAAAAAATAGCAGTAAGCCAGCCGGAAAAACACCCCTAATTGGAGCCGGTTTCTTACAGAAAGTACTTGTGAAATAGCGCTTAGAATACCTGTTGGCGTTTCGGGTTTCGACGTGCATTTCTTTCATCAGGATTTTTTTCGGCTGGTACCCTTCCGGAAAAGCGGCCAATTATTCAAACATAAGAGTTTAAAAATATACAGGGAAATACTTATTTTTTATAGCAGAACTAAAAAAGGAGAATGATCTATTCTCCTTTTTGTTTTACAAAGCGCTGCTCAGCTGCTATTTAATCAATATCATTTTTTTTATTTCAGAATACGAACCTGCCTGCAGTTCATAAAAATAAACGCCGGATGATAATTGTGAAGCGTCAAAATTTATTCTGTATGTACCTTTGCTTTTGCGCTCATTATTTATCAGAACAGAAACCATACTTCCGGTTACGCTATACACTTTCAAAATTACATTATCATCTTTGGGTATCGAGAACTTAATTTCAGTTGAAGGATTAAACGGATTTGGATAGTTCTGAGAAAGCGAAAATGATTCAGATTCAATTTCGTTACTTGAAATTCCCGTAAAAATTCCTCTGCTAAGTATCGTCCCGCGTTCCCCGACAGACCAGCCCCTGTAAACCTGCCGCATATAAACGGAGAATAATCTTCTGTTGTAAGTTGTGGGATAATCTATATTCCAGTTTGCGCCGCCGTTGGTGGTCATCATTATCCTGCCTCCAAACGCATGAGAACTTGTAAACCAACCGGTATTCGCATTTAAAAAATGGACGCAGGTAAATGTTGCAGGGGGACTCTCCGGCTGGACCGAACCCCATGTGGCGCCGCCATCTGTGCTCTTTTCCAGCCTGTATTCATAGCCTGCCTGCCAGCCTGTATTAGAATTTGCAAAGAAAATTGAGCGGCCTTCGGTACCGGGAACCATTGTTTGCCAATTAGTCCCGCCGTTGGTAGTCTTAAGTATACTGTATCCGGTGATCCACCCCGTGTTTGCATTAATAAAATAGACCGAATAGAATAAGAGCATCTTCTCAGCTGATTCGGCTATCCATGAAGCGCCCCTGTTAGTGGTTTTTAAAATTACTGAATCTCCGGCAATGTATCCGGTTCTGGATGAAGTAAAGAACACTGAATGTAAAGTACGGTTTGTGCCGCCGGATTGAACGCTCCAACTATTACCGCCGTTGGTTGTCCTTAAGATAGTCCCGCTATCGCCAACCACCCAGCCTGTAAATGCATTTACGAACCTGACGCTGTATAGATCTGACGCTGCCCCGGGATTTAATGAAGACCACAAGTTTCCGCCGTTGGTTGTCTTCAAAATAGTTCCTGATTCTCCTGCAATATATCCTGTATTGTTATTTACAAAGTACACTGAGTAAAGGGTATTAGTTGTGCCGCTTGGCTGAAGAGTCCATTGTGAAAAAGCGCTGCAGGAAAAAACCGAAAACAACGAGATTGAAAAAACAATAAATCTGAGTAATCTCATTATTGCCTCCAAAATGTTTGCTTGAGTCAGAAAAAATAATCTCTTAATTCTGATTTTGCAATATCAAACGGGATGAATACAATTAATAAAATAATGAAAAAATGCAAATATTTAATATATTCTCCATTTTTTTGTAATCAGCAAAGCGCTATCAAATGCACTTTTCAATATCCTGTGTTTGTAACTTTCTTATAATAATTGGATTGGTTAAATTTGTTGCTGAAATATTGCGGGAATGGCGAAATTACCAGATTTTTCCTGACCGCGAGTTCTTTCAGATATTTTTGCGGGAATGGCGAAATTGGCAGA
>CAZMRG010000072.1:0-15448 GCA_964568655.1 uncultured Ignavibacteriales bacterium
AATTACTAATTACTAATTACTAATTACTAATTACCATTAACAAATAAAAAACGTTTCCCTGTTTTCCAAACTCCGGTTTTCCTCTGTTTCCCAAACTCCAGTTTGGGAAACTATCTTGCATCCTCTACACTCACCGTTTTATTGTAATTTTATGTAGTCTCAAAACATTGATAATTATCATGTTTTAACATGCTAAAAATCATAGTTAGAGTATTACAATATTATTAATTTTGAGCATAACGATATGGCAAAATTATGGTTATTTTCAAAACAGAACCTCTAAGAAATACTTGTATGAAGCTAACTAAACTTTTTATAATATATTTCGTCCTGCTATCCTTACAGTTTAGAATAACCAATTCACAGGAAACCTGGAGGGCTACTTCATTTAATAATGTTCCGGCCGCCAGAACCATGCATACGGCTGTTTGGACCGGATCAAAAATGATAATCTGGGGCGGCCAATCTAATTATGTTGATATTAATACCGGCGGACAATATGACGTAGCAGCAAATAGCTGGACTCCAACATCAACAATAAATGCTCCTGTTGGCAGAGAGCTGCATTCTGCAATTTGGACCGGCAGCAAAATGATAGTTTGGGGCGGTTGGTGGGCTAATGATACTTCTATTATTTTTCTCAATTCCGGCGGCATATACGATCCGGTTCTGGATAGTTGGATACAGACATCAACTATAAACGCTCCTCCGACTCGAAGGACCCATCATAATGCGGTTTGGACAGGGAGTAAGATGATTGTATGGGGTGGATTTGACACAATATCAGGTTTTACTAACACTGGCGGAATTTATGATCCGGATTCTGATACATGGACAGAAATGTCGACTGTTAACGCGCCTGACGGACGCGATTGGTTCACGGCAATCTGGACCGGCAGCAAAATGATCATCTGGGGCGGTGAAGCAATGGTTGGCGGGCAGCAAGGCCCGGTAAATACGGGCGGTATATTTGATCCAGCGCTGAATAGCTGGACCCCGACATCTCTGGTTAGCGCGCCATTGGCGCGGGAGGAACACTCGGCAATATGGACGGGGAACAAAATGGTGATTTGGGGAGGAGCTGGTTACGGGTTTGAAACAGAAAAGTCGGGGGGAATTTACGACCCGGTATCCGACAGCTGGTCTCAAATCTCGACTAATAATGCTCCGCCCGGGAGCTTTGTCCTTGCAGCTATATGGACAGGAACTAAAATGATAGTTTGGGGAGGCCTGGATACAAATGCCGATCTAATAAACACAGGAGGCATTTACGATCCGGTTACAGATAACTGGGCAGCCACCACTCAATCAAGCGCGCCGTTTGCGCGTGCTATGCATACTGCTGTTTGGACAGGAACAAAAATGATTATTTGGGGCGGCAATGGCATATATTCACCTTTAAATTCAGGAGGAATCTATTCCAATTCTGCAGTTATTGAAATTCAAAATACGGATATATCTCTTCCAAAGAGTTTTAATCTATCTCAAAATTATCCTAATCCGTTTAACCCGACTACAACTATTAAATTCGATTTACCAAAAGATGCAAATGTGACTATTCAAATATTTGATATGATAGGCAGGGTAGTTGATGTTTTGGCAAAGAACGAATTCAAGAGAGCAAGCTCGTATCAGGTTGACTGGAACGCATCAAACTTTTCAAGCGGTGTGTATTTTTACAGATTAGAAGCAGGTGATTTTGTTTCAACGAAAAAGATGGTTCTAATAAAGTAAACAGTTTTGTTTGTGAGCGGCGCTGAAACGCCGCTCATTTTAAATAAATAGTATGAAAACAATATTTTTCTTGTATCTATTAGTAATATTACCTTTAAATGCCTTTTCTCAATGGACGTTTAATGCAAAATTGCCTTACGACACTGCTTACCCTCCAAATATACGGCAGATTTGTGTGATAGATTCATCGGTTTCATGGGTATGCGGCACTACTAACAGGAATCCAAATCCATATGCTCCATATTTGGCAAAAAGAAGCATTAATGGTTGGTGGCAAATTACAAGTTTTGATTTAAATCCGACAATTCAGGTTAGCGCATTTACCGCTAGAGATTCATCTACAGCTTGGCTCGGGACTTTTTATCCCGAAGAAATATATTTTACTTCAAACGGGGGCGCTAACTGGATACTACAAGCTCATATTTCCGATACGGCATTCGTTGATGGAATAATGTTCAGCAAAAAGTTTCCTAATATAGGTTATTCTTTTGCTGACATCGGACATAACGGTCTTTTTGGAGGCGTATACATCCTAAAAACAACAAATAGCGGTTTGAATTGGAATAGTTGGGAATTTGACTTTCCTGATTTTTTTTGCGCTGAAAATTCTATTTCTGTAATAGACAGTAATTATGCATGGTTTGGTTTACAAAATCTCACAGAAAATACATCTAAATTGGTTATGACTTCAAATGGTGGAATTAATTGGAACATTATTGATATTAACAATGGAAATTATAGCCCAATTTCATTAAAATTCTCTAGCGATGAACAAACCGGATTATATTTTTATGTGAATAATACAACCCGGATATATCGAACTACAAATTCAGGTTTTAATTGGACGCCGATTTTTACCATAAATTCCTATTTTTTCCCATATGCAATGAAATGGGTGATTGGAACTTCAAACATATATGCTGATGACGAAAATACTGTTATTCACTCGATCGATAATGGTATTACCTGGTCACAAATGACAGGGATCAATTCATCTGTATTAATTTCTTTAGATGCTATAAAAATCAACAACGGAACTATATATGCATTGGCTCTAGATCAGTATGGCATGATCTACAGACTTCTTGACACCGCAAGAGTGATTGGAATTGAGCAGTTGGGTACTACTTTGCCTAAAAAATTTAGTCTTTCCCAAAATTATCCCAACCCATTTAACCCTTCCACAAAAATAGATTTTGATTTACCTAAAGATGAAAACGTTACGATTGAAATATACGATATGCTAGGCAGGGTGGTTGAAATATTGGCAAAGAATGAATTAAAGAGAGCAGGTTCGTATCAGGTTAACTGGAACGCGTCAAACTTTTCAAGCGGTGTGTATTTTTACAGGCTGGAAGCCCGACAGGTCGGGTCGTCGACAGGAGATTATGTCACAACAAAAAAAATGGTCTTGATCAAATAGAATTTACTTTCCTGCCACTGTCTCCTTCTTATAATGGGGGATTAGAGGTCTGTTTTAAATTCGTGCTACGACTTCATGTCGTGGCACGATTTTTTTAATCTTTAAAAGATATTTAAAATTTCTCCGTTTTTCTCAATTCTCTGCATCTATTGGAACTTTTGGGATTTTTAATACATTGATTATTTATGAGATTATTTGTTATTATTTCATATGTTTTCATAAATTTCTTCAAAGCGTAAAGCTTTAAACTAATGAAAAAAATGTCGTACGTGTTAATCCTAGCCCTCTTGTTAGGAACTGTTTACCGTCTCGATGCCCAGGACAATAATCAGGAAAAGAAAAAAATGTTTGATTTTGAAGCGCTCAATTTTTATTCCCCTGAGGGGACAAAGTCGCGCGTGGATATTTACATAGAAATTCCTTTAGGGAATTTTGAATTCAAAAAATCCAAAGACGAAAAAAATAAGTATGTCTCTGAGTTCGATCTGACTGTTGATGTTTTTGATCTTACCGGCGCCAGGGTATACGATAATGTTTCAAAAGAAGAGCTGACAACATCGCAGACAAAGTCCGAGTATCTTCAGGGAAGCTCGCAGATAATCCCAAAGAACTTATTCCTTCCGCCCGGAAATTACAAAATTAAGCTCTCGGTGTATGAAACCGACACTAAGCGAACATCTGAAATTGAGAAAGAAATAACAGTACGTGATTTTACCGCTCAGCCTTTTGCGCTCAGCGACGTGATGCTTGTTTCGAAATTAAGCGAAACCAACGGGAAGAAAATTATCACGCCAAGCGTTTCCAACGAAGTTGGCTCATTGGATACTTTCGCGTTGTTCTTTTATGTTTATAAAAATAATACGGACCCGGGTATTGATGTTTCATGCAAAATTTATGATGCGGATAAAAAAGAAGTTTATACAACCATGGATAATGTAGCTTCAACGGTAGGCTCGTTCCAGAACCAGTTTATCTTCCCCGTATCTACTGCCGGACTTAACTACGGAAAGTTTGAAGTTGAGGTAACCGCAACGAACGCGCAGCATACCGATAAGTCAATCATCCATTTTTCACTTGGCAACGCTGATTTCCCGTTTTCTTTAAACAATATTGACGAGCTTATTGACCAGCTCCAGTATATTGCAAAGGAAAAAGAAATAGACCATATGAAAGAAGGAAAAACTGACGCTGAAAAACAGAAGCGCTTTATGGAATTCTGGAAATCAAAGGATCCCAATCCTGCGACTAAGAAGAATGAAGTGATGGATGAATATTACAGAAGATTATTCTATGCTAATAAACATTTCGGCACAACATATACAAACGGCTGGAGAACGGATATGGGAATGGTATTCATAATATTTGGCGCTCCAAGCAACGTGGATAAACATCCTTACGACATGGACACAAAGCCATATGAAGTCTGGGATTACTATGATATCAACAAGGAATTTGTATTTGTAGATAATGACGGCTTCGGGGACTACCGGTTGGTTACACCTATTTGGGATACGTTCCGTTA
The DNA here is from genome assembly GCA_964568655.1 of uncultured Ignavibacteriales bacterium. Taxonomy (GTDB): domain Bacteria; phylum Bacteroidota; class Ignavibacteria; order Tepidaquicellales; family OLB5; genus CAWFKW01. The sequence goes on from CAZMRG010000072.1 coordinate 4,680, forward strand.
CGGCCCGCAGAATTAAGAACCGCATTCCCGCGAACGCGGGAATCCAGTTGATTAGATTTTTTGTAGGTGGCAGACATGTCTGCCACTTTTTTATAAAAAGAATTGCCACTACCTTCAGGTAGTGGTCTCGTTTCAGGAAGTGATGATGGCCTTAGACCTTAACAAATCAAGTTAACGGCTAAAGCCGTTTTAATAATTTTATTTTATCCACGACCTAAAGGTCGCCTGCCTGCTGCGAGCAGGTGGCAATTAATATTAACAGTAATACAAAAACAACTACTGGATCCCCGCTTCCGCCTGCCTGCTGCAGGCAGGCGGGGATTGTATGAACTTTAATAATCTTCTTTCTGATTTTTCTCTAATGTAATTCCTGTCAGCAGGTTTCTTACTGATTGACCGTCCTTAATTTTATAACCGGAGCCATCGTTAATAGTAATGACCGGGAACTCAGCGCCGCCAATAATAATTACTTTAACCGTACCGGGATTATCTTTATCTTCTTTTAATTTATAGTCGCCCTTTAGGCTTTTAAATGATTTTATATTATTTATTTCACGCTCCAGCGCGCCGCGTCCCGAGCGCCTTTGCTTTTCGCCAAGGTCATTATAGAATGCCTGCGCATCGGGTCCCAGCATACCCCACAGCTTTCCCATATCATGCTGTTCAACTCCGATTATAAACGCCGTTATAGCGGCTGACGCGTTATCATAATTCTTACCGCAGCCTTGAGCGCTTGCTAAGAGCGCTATACCGGATAAAAACAAAACAAGACTCTTCCAACTCATTGTAATTGTAATGATTGAATTAATTAGGTAAATTTACAAATAAATTTTAATCATTGATAGACATCTTTTTAATTTAAGGCAATAGCGCTGATGGCAGGCAAATCTGCGAAGGCTGAGGTTTCACCCAAAAGCCCGAATAAAAAAATTCAATATTTCGTTTTCCTGGCGCTTATCGCGTTTGCCGTCTATGCAAACTCGCTTTCGAACGGGTTTGTATTTGATGATGAATCGGTTGTGTTGGGCGACCCTTCGCTTGCCAAGCTAAGCAGCATTCCGCAATATTTTGCCGGGCAGGAAGGCTTTCAAAAAGTTATCGGCAGGTATTACAGACCCGTTGTTTCATCCTCATATGCGATCGATTACGCGATATGGGGACTTAAGCCGTTTGGCTTTCATCTTACAAACGTTATTATCCATATAGTAAATTCTCTTCTTGTCTTCCAGCTGCTGATGATGTTATTTGCCGGCATGCAAAGTAAGTTTAAGGATTATATAATATTTCTTGGCGCGGCGCTGTTTGCCATTCACCCAATCCATACAGAAGCAGTGGCGTGGGTTAGCGGAAGGACCGATAGCCTGTTCTTCACTTTCTTCGCGGCAGCATTTATTTTTTATATGAAGTATAAAGAAGATTCTTCTGATAAGAATCTTATATTAACATGCACGTTTTATTTTCTTTCACTTCTTGCGAAAGAAATGGCGATTACCTTTCCTGTTGTAGTGATACTGTATGAAATGATAATCAACCGGCAGTTTTCGCTGAAGTATTTTCTGAAAGAAAAATTCATTTACATCGCGCTTGCCGTTGTTTCGCTGTTGTTCCTTTTGGTGAGATGGTACGCGCTAAAGAATGTGCCCGAGCGTTTGAGCTATAATTATTTTTACGGTAAGGACCTTGCGACCACATTTTTTACTATGTTGCAAACAATACCGTATTATTTCAAAATGGTGTTAGTTCCATACGGGATGGTTTATCATTACGGCGGGTTTATGCCTTACCTGAATTCAATAGCTAATATAGAAGCGATTTTCCCGGTTTGTTTTATCATTGCTCTCTTAGCATGCGCGGCATTGTTGTTAAAAAGAGCGCCATGGGTTGCTTATTCAATTCTCTTTATATTTCTCACTCTTTTACCTGTGCTTAATATTATACCTACGCTGAATTTTATGGCAGATAGGTTCCTGTATCTTCCATCATTGGCTTTGAGCTTTTCAGCTATTGCACTGGTGTTTAAATATTACTCGCCAAAAAGAAAAACTGCGGTTTACACTGTTGTATCCGTTTTGATTGTTGGTTACTTATACCTGACTGTCGCAAGGAACGGAGACTGGAAGACAAATGATACGTTATTTATGAGCGCTGACGGAAAACCGGGCAGCGTGTTGTATGTGAATATCGGAAACATTTATGCTAACAAACAGGATTTCGATAAAGCCGCAATGTACTACCGCAAAGCGCTTGATATCAGGAGCGAAACAATACTTGCGAACTGTAATTTAGGTAAGGTGTTGATGGTGAAGGGAAACGAGGACTCGGCATATTTTTACATGAACAAAGCCTATACGCTTGATACTCTCTCGCCTGAACCTATGTTATCGCTTGCGCTGCTTTTTGCCAGGACCAAAAAAAATGATGAAGCTATCGCATGGCTTGAAAAGATACAAACAATTTCGCCGGGGTACATGAACTCAAAACAAATGCTTGATGAACTGAAAGGCCAGAAGCCGGGTGAACTGCCTAGCATGGACCAGGGTAACCTGCACATGACGCCTGTTAAGCCGGTAATGCCTGATAAAAGCAAGCTCAATCCTGTAGTTGATTCTCTTGAGCGTAACTCATATCAATTATACCAGGATAAGAAATATGATAAGGCTATTGGCGTTCTGAAACAGCTTATAAAAACCAATCCGTCAAGCTCGGCAAGCTATTATAACAATATCGGAATGTGTTACCTCGACAGAGATATGTATGATGACGCGGTGAAAAGTTTTGAGCTTTCCATCAAGGAAAAAGAAGACTTCACGGATGCTTATAACAACTTAGGATACACTTATCAGAAGAGGGGAAATATTGATAAGGCGGTTGAAACCTACAACAAGGCAATACAGATATATCCGGATAACGCTGACGCGAAAAGACATCTTAAAGAGCTTGGAAGATAATCGAGCGCTTAAAGCAGGTTGCTTGCAAGCTCAGCCAGTTCGGACCTTTCTCCTTTAACCAGATTTACATGCGCGTATAGATTCTGCCCTTTGAAATGCTCTATCAGGTTAGTGAGCCCGTTTGATTGCGAATCCAGGTACGGGTGGTCAATCTGGTAAATATCGCCTGTAAAAACTATCTTCGAACCTTCGCCGACTCTTGTGATAATTGTTTTAATCTCATGCGGCGTCAGGTTCTGCGCTTCATCAACAATAAAGAAAATCCTTTGCAGGCTTCTTCCTCTTATATAGCTGAGCGGTTCAATTATAATTTTTTCATCTTTCAGCATTTGAGTTATTTGCTGATGCTGTTTTTCAGTTTCAGGGAATTGGTCCTGGATCACTTTCAAATTATCCCATAACGGCTGCATGTATGGCGCCAGCTTGCTATCTACATCGCCCGGCAGGTAACCGATATCCTTGTTGCTGAGTGGCACCACGGGCCTTGCTATGTATATCTGCCTGTAATTTTTTCTAACATGCAGCGCCGATGCCAGCGCGATCAAAGTTTTACCTGTCCCGGCTTTACCTGTCAGAGTCACAAGGGGGATCTCGGTGTTTATCAGTGAATCAATTGCGAATGTTTGTTCAGCGTTCCTCGGCTTAATGCCGTAGATAGAAGTCTTATCGACCTTTCTTATTATATCACGCTTCAGGTCAATAGCGGCAAGCGCTGAATGGCTGGAGTTGCGGAGAATATAATATTTGTTCGGTACCAGTTCAGTCTTTATCTTTTTAAATGTTTTCTTTACAGACATTTCGAAAGGAGGGCGGTAAAGTTCTTCGATCAGCGCATGGTCATAATTTTCAATTATCTCTTTTCCGCTGTAGAGCTCTTCTACATTCGAGACCCTGTCGGTCGTGTAATCTTCAGCGGGCAGCCCAACGGCCTTGGCTTTCATCCTCAGGTTTACGTCTTTAGTTACAAGAATAACCGAATTATTCTGTCCGCGTTTGTTCCTGATATCCAGAGCGGCGCTCAATATTCTGTGGTCGGGGTTATCCTCTTTAAATATCTCCCTGATCTCTTCGTTCAGTCCGCGGGAAATAGCAATCGTGACTTTCCCTTTTCCTTTGCCAAGCGATACGCCGTTTTCAAAAAGCGCGGAGCCTGTAAGCGAATCAAGCGTGCGCGCAAACTCGCGGGCGTTGAGGTTAATAACCTGGCTGCCGCGTTTAAAATGATCAAGCTCTTCGATAACTGTAAGCGGTATTACAATGTCGTTTTCTTTGAAGTGGTTTATGCAGGTTGCATCATGAAGTATCACGTTCGTATCAAGTACGAAAGTCTTTGTCGGTTTTTTATTTGCCATTAAACTTTATTAAAAGATTTGTCCACAGGCGGAAAGATAACATTATTTTCAATTATAATAACGGTAATATATTAAATAATTCTCAGTAACCGTATTAAATTCCGGTTAGAATATTTTCACGTGCGATTCGGAAAACTGAACAACCATCATCCGAACGTTAATGAATTAATGGATCCTATAAGAAGAGCGTCGCCTTTTAAGACTGCACCCCAAGACCCCCGTCAAATACCATATTGGTCTTATGGTCTTCATAAACGATAAACACATTTCCATAATCTATATCAAGTTCCCTTGATATGATATCAGCAATGGTTTCAAGTATGTTCTTAATCTCTTCTTCTGATCTTCCTTCAAGACTGGTTACCCTGATTATCGGAGAATGCGTTTCATCATGAACAGCCGCAGCTACGCTTTTTCCTACCGCGTAATATCCTGAATTGAGATATTCCCAATAAGACCACACATGCTCAGTTCCTATGTGCGATGCTTCGGCCACAGCTTTATTTAACCTGACTAATATATCGGGGATGATGATTTGGTCCTTAACAGGTAAGCTTTTTATGTTTATTACCGGCATAATTTTTAAAACATTATTCTGATCAATATGATAGCAAAAGCAAGAACCGCTATCAGAATTAATATTTTTTGTTCCGTAGGACTCATCCGCTTAAATATAATGACTGTTGTTATCATTTGAAATTAATTAATTAATTTGATTTAAGCCGTTTAGGAACCCTTGTTTTTACGGCTTAAGGAAGCCCTCGTCAGTGAAACTATTTAGGGTTATATTCCGTATATATTGGTACAAATTTATAGGAGTAAAATAAATGAAATTTTTCGTAATTATGATCTTTCTCTTTTCCGCGGGAATATTAACCGATTGCGGCAAGGGCTATACTCAAAAAAGTGAGGAAAAGAAGAAGGAATTGCAGGATTCGACAAACCAAAGTTCAGCAAAAAATAATATAGGAGATAAAGTAGTGAAAACTAACGAAGAATGGCACAAACAGCTAACAGACGAGCAGTTTGAAGTGACCCGGGGAAAAGGGACCGAAAGACCCTACCATAACAAATACTGGGATAATCACGAAGAGGGCATTTACAAATGCGTTTGCTGCGGGCAGGAGCTATTCAGCTCGGATGCCAAATTTGAATCAGGCACAGGCTGGCCGAGTTTCTTTAAGCCAATAAAGCAGGAGAATATTACCGAGAACAAAGATAACAGCATGTGGATGACCAGAACAGAAGTAACATGCAGCAGGTGCGACGCGCATTTAGGGCACGTGTTTGATGACGGCCCGGCGCCTACCGGATTAAGATACTGTATGAACTCAGCGGCTCTGGAATTTGTAACGAAAGACAAGAAGTAAAAAAGTTGTAAGGTGAAAAGTTTGTAAAGCGGCAGACGGATATTAAAGAAAAATAAAAGGGCGGACTAACTATCCGCCCAACTTTTATTATTTAGTCTAATCTAAATTTCTATACAGGGCAAGATCGAATGGATAAGTTTCAGCGCTGAATATCCCGTTCTTAACCGCCGGGTCGTTAGCCGTAATTTCCTTTGCTTTCTCAAGTGATTCACATTCCATCACACATATCCCGAAATCGCCGTCGGAAGTTCTGCCCACAAAGAAAACAACTTTCTTCTCAAGCAGGTCCTTAAGATAATAGAAGTGCTCTGATATAATTTTTGCTTCTTCGTCTGTAATTGTTTCGGGAAAATTCTCGCGGGGCGGCTTAACAACATATATGAAGTGTGGCATGTTCCTGAGGGTTATCTTAGGTAAGCCACATAAATGCCTGTAGCTAATATTAGCAAAATTACGATCGAAAATAAAAGGTAGAATTGCGTTGCGCTCTTAAGCTTGGGGAATAACATTTTATTTATTTAGTTTATCATTTACCTGTTTGATCTTGTCGTTAAGCTCTTTAGCGTAATCCGGGTTTAGCTTTGTGCATTTAACCCAATCCTGCGCAGCTTCAGTATACATCTTGAGTTTATAATATGCGTAACCCCTGTTATAATAAAACTCAGAGTATTCAGGTTCAAGTTCAATGGCTTTGTTATAGTCGCCAACAGCCAGGTCAAATTCTTTAAGCGAGTAACGGCAATTGCCCCTGTAGAAATATGAGTCCGCGTCATCGGGGTTGTATTCTATTGCTTTATTAAAGTCGGCGATTGCTTTAGTATATTCTTTAAGCTTGGTCCGCGAGTAGCCCCTGTTGAAGTAAGCCTTAACGTCGTATGAGAACTGTTCAAGATGCTTAGTGAAATAAAATTCGGCATCCCTGTAATTCTCATTCTCTTTTGCGACAGTTCCTTCTTCATAATAATTTACATCAGTTGCTGTATCCGATGTGACAATATTGCTTTCGCCAACAAGGCTTACTATATCGACAGATGGTATGGCGAAATAAAGATTACCTTCATGCTGGCCGCTGACGCTTAAACCAATAACCTCGCCTTTTGAGTTTACCAGCGCGCCGCCGCTCGAGCCGTCTGTTATAGGCGCCGTCATTTGTATCAGCTTGTTGTTATCTTCATCATACCTGAATCCGCTGATGATTCCTTCGGATATCGAATTCTCATATCCCTCAGGGCTTCCGATTGCGTATACAGTCTGCCCGGGTTTAAGATCGGTTGATGCGCCAATAATTGCAGGCTTAAGCGATGGCGCGTTTATCTTGAGTATGAGCAAATCTTTCGATTCGTCTTTGAGAAGTATCTCGGCATTTTTAAATTCCTGTCCGTAGTGTTTTATATCGATCCTGTTAGCATCGGAACATACATGATAATTAGTAGCGACATATCCGTTATTGTTCAGGACTACGCCGCTGCCCTGAAACAAATCACCGGCTTTATTATATGCAAGTATTACAACGACCGAGTTATCGATTCTGTCGAAGATCTGTTCTGCAGTCATCTCTGTTTGTGATTGCAAACAGAGCGGAACATACAATAATGAAATTATTATGGCGAAACGTTTTAACATCGTTAAAATTGAATTCTGAACATCATAAATATAATTAAAAAACTACGAATAATAGTCATTATTTTAGTCATATAACGCTAATATGTTAAAGCTATGCCTGAGATAAGAAAAGGATTTTTTGTCCCATTAAATTTCTATTTTGTTCGAAAATCAATAAATAAATCCAATATTTTACATTTTTTGAATATTTCATCCATATTTTTGCAGAATTTTATGATGAATATCTTTGGGGATATTTTGCATTCTAATAGATTTTTAATGGAAAGTAATTTCTTAAATCATCCTTAACTGGTATATTTGTTTTATCAATCTATTCTCTAACGTCAAATTTTTATATTTATTATGAAGAGAATACTACAGCTTATTCTTGCCATTACTTTAGTAACATCAATTGCCAATTCGCAGCATAAGCCTTTCAGAGAAAAAAGCAGGTTCCTGAAACATAATAATGTGCTTAGCGTTGCTTCAACCAGGCACGATTTTTTCTTAACGCTCTCTGACGGCGTGACTCTGGATTGCACAAAATTTATTCCTGACGAAAATCCTCCGGGTGGAGGAAGAGCGGCGATCATTTTCTGTCATGGTTATGGCGGTTCAAAAGATGACGACCTGGACGCCGCGGAAGAATCATCCGGCTATGGATATTACACTCTCTGCTATAGCATGAGAGGGCAGGGGAATTCCGGCGGACTATCTAACCTGATCAGCACAACCGAAATGAACGACTTCCTGCAGGTACTGCAATATGTTCGCAATGACGCTAATATTAATGTGAACAAGATAGAGGCATTCGGCAGCTCGCAGGGCGGAATAATTCCGTTCATGGCGGCATGTAACGGCGCGCAGCTGAGAACAATTCTTATAGACCTTGCATCACCGGAATTCGCGACGAGCTGGATAGAAAACGGCTGCGTTAAGATGTCTCTGATCTGGTCGCTAAGTTATACCGATGGTTCAGTGAGATACAATACGCTTACGCAAAACATGAGAAGGTGGATACTTGCAAGCCAGGATGATAAATGGGACAGTCTTGCTTACTTCATGCCCCAGAACAGGGACTTTATGAACAAAGTAAAAACCTGCCTTGTGCCTGTGCTTTCAACCAATGCATGGCAGGATAAATTCTTTAATTGTTTCGGCATGCTTAAAGCAAGGGACTCTATCCATGTTCCATTCAGAATGTATTACGGCGCCGGTGGACATGGCGCTGATGACTCACAGGAAGAAGAGGATTACATTTCAAATTATGAAAGCGACTGGGAGGATTACTGGCTCAATGGCGAAAATAACCATGAGCTTGATTCAAACAAATATATTTACTCGGCTACCGGATATCCTATGAGCGGTGACGCATGGTCATTTTACAGAAGCGAATCTCCCACATGGCCGCCTGCAAATACTAATACGGTTAATTTCTATCTTACTCCCGGGCAGAAACTTAAAATGACGCCGAATCCCGGAGCCAATGATACTGCAAGCCTGTTCAGCGGGCTCGACGATGCAAGCTTAACTATGACGGAAGCGATAAACGATGAATTCACCGGGTCGGACTTTGATGCTAAGTTCGAAAGAAATTATTTCTATTACGAGACTGACCCCATGAACAGAGATTATGAGATGGTGGGCACTCCATTTGTGAATTTATTCTATTCGACCGGCGTAAACGTTTGCCAGTTTAATTTTCAGATATGGGATGCGGACCAGAATAATAATATTGATTTTGTTTCGAGGATCAACTTTACAGACAGGCATTATGCACCGAACACTGTAAAGCAATCAACATTTTACGGGATGTCGCATTCGCACATCTTTAAACAGGGGCATAAGATAAGAATATATGTTACTAATCTTGATAAGGGCCCGGCAAATGAATTTCTCGGAACCAATCCTCATGTGCTGCCTGTATTGAAAAAAAGTTATAATAGGATTTATATGAACAGCTCACATCCTTCGTATGTGCAGTTATCATTCATAGGGCCGGTTACTATCGGCGTTCAAAATATCAGTCAATCGGTTCCGTCGCATTATGCGCTGATGCAGAATTATCCTAACCCGTTTAACCCAACAACAAAGATAAAATTCGACGTGGCCTCAAATTTGAAAAGTGAGAACTCAAATGTGAGGCTGGTCATTTACGATATTACCGGACGAGAAATCGAACAGCTTGTTAATGAGAACTTAAAGCCCGGATCTTATGAAGCTGAGTGGAACGCATCGCGGTTTGCATCAGGCATTTATTTCTATACGCTATCGTCAGGTAGTTTTATTCAAACCAGAAAAATGGTTCTTATAAAGTAAGATTACTATTTAATATTTACTATTTGTTATCTGATTTTCGCGTTTGAATTTTTTGCTAACTGAAGCGTGAGCCACTGTTTGATCGGGTCAGGCATTGACGGCCTATTATGGCCAAATGATCCTCTGTCCCCGTTTCCGGGTCCGGGTCCATGATTTCCGCGGCCCATATCGCCTCGTGGTTCATGGTCGCCCATTTTTTTGTTTTCCTGGATTGTGCCTGTTTCAATGCCTAAGCCAACAATTTGTCTTATACTGTTTACGCCAATTGCATAACGGGTATCGGCGCTTTCTTTCATAGCGATTTTCAATTCATAAATGAGCACGTCGTTTGTGCGGGTGAGCTTAACGGTTACGCCTGAAGCGTCAGCCATCTCCATTTTCATTCCGTCATCATCCGAATTCATAACTTCAAGGGTAGTTGAGTTAACTGCGTTATCTTCCAACTCCTGAAGCATATCCTGGTTATTGCCGTCGTTCTGATCCTGTCCTCTCCTTAAGTTCATCAGGCCCATATCCCTTGCGCCTATAGGATATTTAATCCCGAAAGTTTTATTATCTCCGCCCTTAGCGTCAAACCAAACTGTGAGGCCCATCATTAAGATTTGCCGTTTGCTGCCGGGGTCGCTGGTTGTGAGAGCCAGATAAATGTAATCGCTATCATTCTGGACGCCGATCAACAGTCCGCCTTCTTTTATATAAGTTGTCTTGCCTTTCCACTGGTCGGAGCTTCCGTCTATTTGAACAGGTTCATCGGCCCATTTGCTGCTCATGTCCATTGAACCGCTGCACCCGGCTAAAAGAGACGCTGCACAAAAAATTCCCAAGAGAGCTTTAATTTTTTTCATATAGAACCCATAATTTAAATTTATTTGAAGAATTATGAAAACAAATATATCCGTTCGGAATACTAAGTTCTTCTCCCAAATGAAAAGAAATGTAACAGTTTGTTAAATAATGTGAACGATACACAGTCGTGGGATGTCAGATGTGAGACGTCAAACGGCATACTTCAAACGTGTGACATCAAACGTGAGACGACAGACGTCAAACGTGAGATAATTTTGTTGAACAATAGCGCTTCGAATGCAGATATCCGTCACAAAAACACGAAGAAGGACACAAAGCCCACAAAGAGGAAAACATTGGGATTTTATGCCTCACCCCTCCACGAGTCTACG
>CAZMRG010000073.1:0-8496 GCA_964568655.1 uncultured Ignavibacteriales bacterium
AATATCAAAGCGCCTACCGGAACAAAGCTGACCTGTAAGAACTGGGCTTCTGAAGCGGCTATGCGCATGTTAATGAATAACTTAGATCCCGATGTGGCTGAACGGCCCGATGACTTAATCGTCTATGGCGGCGGCGGAAAAGCTGCAAGGAACTGGGAATGCTACGACAAAATAGTTGAATCCCTGAAGGGTCTTGAAGCTGATGAAACTCTGCTTGTGCAGTCCGGTAAACCGGTTGCTATCTTTAAAACGCATACAAACGCTCCGCGTGTAATAATCTCAAATGCACAACTGGTGCCGGCATGGGCAACCTGGGATGAATTCAGAAGGCTTGACACTCTCGGACTTACAATGTACGGGCAAATGACGGCTGGCTCATGGATTTACATCGGCTCGCAGGGAATATTACAGGGCACATACGAAACATTTGCGGCATGCGCCGATAAACATTTTGCAGGCTCGCTTGCCGGGAAGATTGTACTTACCTCCGGACTCGGAGGGATGGGCGGCGCACAGCCGCTCGCAGCTACCATGAACGGCGCCGTTTTCTTGGGCGTTGAAGTAGATAAGAACAGAATAAAAAAGAGAATAGATACGGGTTATTGCGATAAAATGACCGATAACATTGATGAAGCTCTTAAATGGGTGTTAGAAGCAAAACAGAATAAGCAGGCTTTATCAGTAGGTCTTGTCGGAAATGCCGGCGAAGTTCTGCCCGAATTACTAAAGAGAAATATTCTTCTTGATATTGTTACAGACCAGACTTCCGCTCACGATATGTTGAATGGATACGTGCCGATGAATATGCCGCTCGAAGAAGCATTTGAGCTTAGGAAAAATAATCCGGATAAATATATCGAGCTTTCGAGAAAGACAGTAGTTGTTCACTGCAAAGCGATGTTTGAATTCATGAACCGCGGCGCAGTAGTTTTCGATTATGGGAATAACATCAGGGGCGAAGCATATAATAATTGTTTTAAATCGGCGTTTGAGATTCCGGGATTTGTGCCTGAATATATCCGTCCGCTTTTCTGCGACGGCAAGGGACCATTTCGCTGGGCAGCTCTATCAGGCGACCCAAATGATATTTTTACTACAGATGAATATGTGTTAAAAACTTTCCCTGAAAATAAAGCGCTCGCAAGATGGATAGAGCACGCTCAGAAGAAAGTTCATTTCCAGGGACTGCCTTCAAGAATTTGCTGGTTAGGTTATGGCGAGAGGGCAAAGATGGGCAAAATATTCAACGAACTTGTGAGAGATGGAAAAGTAAAAGCGCCGATTGTAATAGGTCGCGACCACCTTGACTGCGGAAGCGTAGCATCGCCTAACCGCGAGACTGAGAAGATGAAAGACGGCTCAGATGCAATTGCCGATTGGCCGATCCTTAACTTTGCTCTAAACGCTATCGGCGGCGCAAGCTGGGTATCGCTTCATCACGGCGGAGGAGTGGGCATCGGGCTTTCGATCCATGCAGGAATGGTAATTGTTGCCGACGGGACAAAAGAAGCTGAAGAAAAACTGGAAAGAGTGCTAAATTACGACCCGGCAATGGGTATTGTGAGACATGCAGATGCTGGCTATGAAGAGGCAATTGCAAACCAAAAGAAATTCGGCATCAAAATGCCAATGATTAAATAGTTTTTATTAATGAAGAAATTTGACATACCTGTTTATTACCGCAGTCCGGTAATTTCGCTGGTGAAAAACGCGCGAAAGATTATGGATCCGCGCAAGAAGGATTATACGCCTACTGTGCTTGATTTCGGCCCTGTCAAATTTCTTATTGCCCGCCACTTTGGATTTTGCTACGGAGTAGAAAACGCAATTGAAATTGCCTATAAAACGGTTGAAAATAATGGCGGTAAAAATATCTATCTTCTCAGCGAAATGATACATAATCCCAGTGTGAATGAGGACCTAAGGCGTCGCGGAGTGCGGTTTTTAAGAGAACATAATGGCAAACAAATTATTCCCTGGGCTGAATTAAAAGAAGACGATATTGTAATTGTTCCTGCATTTGGAACAACCTTAGAAATTCAGCAAATATTAAAAGAGCGCGGAATCGATCCCTATATGTACGATACAACCTGCCCATTCGTCGAAAAAGTGTGGAACAGAGCCGAGTTTCTGGGAGCGAAGGGCTATACTATTATAGTTCACGGTAAATTTGATCATGAGGAAACTATTGCCACTTTCTCGCATTCAAGAAAAGACTCTCCCACGGTTATAGTCAGGAATATTGAAGAAACGCGCCTGCTGGCCGATATAATAGAGGGAAAAATAGAACCGTCGAAATTCTACGAGCTTTTTGCAGACAAGTTTTCCGCTGGATTTGATGTTGCCAAAGATTTAGATAAAGTTGGGGTGGTAAACCAGACCACAATGCTTGCGACTGAAACGCAGGCAATTGCCGATATGATGAGAAAAACAATGATAGAAAAGTTTGGCGAGGATAATGTAAGGGAACACTTTGCAGATACAAGCGATACCCTATGCTATGCCACTTATGATAACCAGCTTGCAACAGAAGGTCTTGTTGAATCACGAGCAGATTTTGCAATTGTTGTCGGCGGATACAACAGCTCGAACACGTCTCATATTGTTGAATTGTGTGAAGAAAAACTTCCTGCATATTTTATTTCAGGAGCGGATAAGATCATTTCAGAGAAGGCGATAAGTCATTATGATATTCACACCCATAATAGTAAAGAAACAAGCGGCTGGCTGATCAAACACAGTGATAAACCTACAAAAATAATCCTGACAAGCGGCGCCTCGTGCCCCGATGCAATACTTGACGAAATTCTGCAGAAGATCGTGGCGTATTTTCCTGATTCAAAAAATCTAGACGAAGTGCTTAAACCTTTCCAAAACGAACTAGTAAACTCCTAAGCTTTCCTTATCGTTTCTATCCTGTCTTTAATTAATTTCTTTTCGGCTTTTGATTTTGTAAGTTTTAGGGCCTTATTCAAATGCTTTAGAGCTGAAGAATTTTGTTTAAGCAGTGAATAGAATTCAGCAAATGTAGTATGATACAGGTAATACTCATCAAGATCTTTAATCTTCTCCAGTTCTGCGATAGCAGCCTTAGCGCCGCGAATTTGCCCGATAACAATTGCACGGTTCAAATAAGTAACAGGGGAGGGGTGTATTTTTACAAGCATATCGTAAAGTTTAAAAACATTTTCCCAGTCAGTTTCTTCAAAACTCAAAGCAGATGCGTGGTTAGCTGCTATCCCTGCCTCAAGGTGGTATTCGCTCAGCTCGTCGCCCTCGGATGATTCATTGAGGTATTCATATCCTTTGCTAATCAGCGACCTATCCCATTTAGACCTGTCCTGTTCCTTCAAAAGAATTATGTACCCGTTATCATCTAATCTGGCATCCAGTCTGGCGGCATGAAAACACATTAAAGCTAGGAGCGCGTAGGTCTTGGGTTTGTTCCCGGCGGGATGCTCGGCAAGGAGCTTGCAAAGCCTGATGGCTTCCGCGCAAAGATCTTTTCTGATTACCGTATCAGAGTCAGACGATTTATATCCTTCATTAAATAATAGATAGATCACCTTGTAAACCGAGTCAAGCCTTTCATCAAGGCTTTTGCCGGCAGGAATTTCAAATTTTAAATTTTCATCGCGCAGCTTTTGTTTTGCCCGGAAGAGCCTTTTATTAATATTCGCATCGGTGGTAAGCAGCGCTCTTGATATTTCTCCGACGCTGAATCCGCAAAGCGTTTTTAGCGTCAGCGCTATCTGTGATTCTTTTGGCAGCTCCGGGTGGCATGAAGTAAATATCATCCTTAGCTGGCTGTCTTCTATTTCGGAATCTAAAAATAAGTTATTCAATGAGTGTGAAAGCGTCCATTCTGATTTTAATAATAAATTCAGTTCCTGTTCATATTCAGCCACATATTTCTGATGCCTTATAATATCTATTGTTCTGTTCTTCGCAACCCTGTACAGCCATGCCGGCGGATTTTCCGGGATCTTGTGAAAGCTCCATTCATCCAGGGCTTTCAGAAAAGTATCCTGCACAATGTCTTCGGCTATTTCGATGTGTTTTAATCCAAATATCCTTGTAAGCACAGAGACCATCTTTCCCGCTTCGTGGCGGAAAAGATGGTCGACTAAAACATTTGCGCTGGTTGTATCTGCCGGCAGTTTTGATGGCAAGAGATTACATATCCATATGATGAATTTCGCGCACCTCTGTGATGCCGTCCAGTTCGTATATAGGGCATGTTTTGGCAATCTCCGTCGCCTCATTTATATCTTTGGCTGTTACTATAAGATAACCGCCGACCATTTCTTTTGATTCGGCGAAAGGCCCGTCAGTTACCACTTTCTTTTTGCCTTTTACTACTTTGGATTCAGCGCCAAGCGGTTCGCCGCCTTTGAATTTTCCAGCTGTAGCAAGTCCTTTTATCCAGTCTCCCCACTTCTCCATGTTTTTCTGTAACTCTTCCGGCGAGAGCCCGCTTCTATCGCCCCCTCTGAATAGAAATAAATAATCTTTCATTGTTTGTTGGTTTAATTTATAAAACTTATTTACACTATAGAAACGATTAAATACTTCAGTCTGGGACAAAATTACATATAATAACTTGTCCTTATTTCAAGGCTGCCGTTAACAAAAAATATAGGGCAGCCCTTTGCGATTTCTGCCGCATCCTCTAAGTTTTCAGCTTTTATCTTGATAAAACCGGCAATTATTTCTTTTGATTCAGGATATGGCCCGTCTGTAATTACTTTCTCTGACCCCTTGATAGTTTTTGCCCCGGTTGAAATTAACCTGTCGCCGATGTTTTCATATATACCGGCTTCGGTAAGCTTCTTGAACCATGAGGTCCATTTCTCCATGTATCCTGTTTTAGCGGATTCAGATAGCTTTGCGATCTCTTCCGCTGAATTTCTGAAAAGAAAAACGAATTCCTGCATAAAATTTAATTTTTATAGTTATAAAAATGACTGTTTATTATCCTAACGTTTCAAAACTTCAAATAAGGACTAATTTTTCGATTATACTTTCGGATTAATAAGCACAAAATGATAATGATCTTCCCATTTTCCGTTTACCTTAAGGTAGTTCTTAGCCAGGCCTTCATTAATAAATCCGAGCTTTTCTACTACTTTAATTGATGCAGCATTAGACGGCATAACATTTGCCTCGATCCTGTGAAGCTTAAGCTCATCGAATGCGTATTCTATCACTCTCTTAATGGATTCAGTCGCAATGCCTTTCTGTGTTTCATTTTCATCAATTCTGTAACCAAGAAAACACGATTGAAATATTCCTTTTATAATATTTGATAAGGATACTGAGCCGATAATTCTGTTAGGGTTAGTTTTATAGTATACTCCGAATTTAACCTGGGTTCCGTTTAGGGCTTCCTGCTCAAGGCTCTCAAGCCACGCGCGGTGATACCAAACAGAGAAATAATTCTCCTCGTATTGGGCGCTCCATTTTCTGAAATATTCTTTGTTCCTCACAAGAAAATCGAAGAACTGCTCTGTATCGGTCGAATCAAGCGAAATCAAAAGCATCCTGTCAGTTTCAAGCCTTGTTTTCATCGGGGCTTAGTATTTGTTTTATCGAAAGGATGTGCATTAAGTATGCAAACGGGACTATAAGCGCCGGTATCCATATAAACGGAAAATAAACCACCGCCGTATTCGCCGGTTCATTCATAAACTTTCTCATTGGGCCGGGCATTGATAGAATAGCGACTATTAAAACATTTGTTACAAGCAGCAACCCGGCAAAATTCCACAATAACGCAGTTAACTTTGGCCATGTTTTTTTTACAAAACAAAAGTTCGCCATAACCGGAGCCGAGAGTCCTATCAGCAAATCGAAGTTTCTTCCTTCAAAAGTCATTTGAACGGGAAGTAAACCATTACGGTACATAAGCCAAAGAAATATTTCCATTAAAACTCTGAATGATTGAATATTAATAAACCACGATCTTGGAATAACGTTTAGCAATACTTTCACCCTGTCCGAAACAGTAATGTAGCTGATTGCCAGGGCAGCCGGTATTAATGTAGCCAGAATCCTTGGAGGCAGAGATTCAAAATTAAGAAAATGCCCTTTTGCGGCAAGCCATCCGGTGATGGCCATCCATCCGCCCAGAAGCGCGCCAGCAATTAAGAGCGAGCCTATCCGGTCTTTTTTAGTTTTCCCTGTTTTATCGTATGCATAATTAAGTCCATAGTAAACGCTGAGCAATATTATGGCAATAATAACATACAAAAACAAAGTAATGTAAAATGGTACAACCATGGGTAAACTGTTACGTTTTTACAGATCAGGAATTTCTTCGATTGAATAAAATACCGGCAGCCCCTTGCTTAATATTAAGTCTCTTTCCTGCAAAGCTCCGGGGGAAGCGCCAATTAATAAAATCGCGTCGCATCGTTCAACTATTGCAAGAGAGATATTCATTATATCAGTTTTTATGTCTGCGTTTTCCAGGCGAAAAACTACCGGAAGCGCATTGTTCACGCCGACAACAGGGATATGCCCTTTCTCATAAACTCTGGCGCAGGCATCATTCATCGCATCCAGATTTTTATGCATCTGTTCTTCTGTATCTGCGGTATAGGGACCGGCAACTGCAATAAGCATGACTAATTTTTTATTTTTCCGAACAATATTTTAATCCCCTCGTCGAGAATTTTATCATTTGAATCTTTATTATTAAATTGCAGATCAACGTTTATTTCAGGCGTAAAATTTTCTCTGGGTGTTCCGTTGATATGAAAAAGCTTTTCGGCTGCATAGCTTACTCCTATATTAGTATTTGGAAGCGTAAAATCGTACTTGGCGCCAATCAGTCCGGCAAGCCTTGTCCCAACTATCGTAGCCCGTTTCATCGCATCGAACCCAATAGTTATGCCTTCGCCCATGCTTCCTGTCCAGTGATCGGCTAGTACAACCAGAGGCTTACTATACACTTTCCCCCGTGAGGTTACATATTCCACCCAGCTTCGTTTTACGCCGAATTCTCTTTCTTCTGCGGGCAGTTCATGTTTCTGGTACGGCATTTCTTTATCGATGAATCTGCTCATAATGGCCCTGGCAACTACGCTGTTTCCGCCTCCGGGAGTATCTCTGAGGTCAAGAATTAACCCGTCGGTGTCGAATAACGAATCAATTGAATTATCAAAATCACCAATAAGGTCGTTATTAAAAAGAGAGTTATTGATTTTAATATAACCTACATTATTATCCAGAATTTTGGATTCTATCAGGCTTTTTGTGTCCGGGTTATAATCAACATTCTCTAACCTATAAACAATTTTTTCACCGTTATGTTCAATTCCGATATCGCTGGCGGTATTGTGTTTCCCTGCAAGCAATACTTTAACGGCCCAGTTTTTTACTTCCGCGTCTATGCTTTTCAATGATTTCCCGAATAACGGTTCCAGCGCTTTCTCCACGGGTATTCCGTCAACGGATACGACCTTCATTCCCGCTCTAACACCTGCCGAATCAGCGTGTGATTGTCTTCTGACTTCCGTAATAATGTAATTTCCGTCTATCAACTCAGCCCATATATCCAGTCCCGATGGCACGAGCCTGTATGAATCAGGCAGGTTTGTCATCAGCTGAGTGTGGCTGTCATACAACTCAGATAACATGTTTTCAAGCAGTCTTACAAAATCCCGTTTATTTTTTATCACTTCCAGCTGCGGTTCATATATTTCTTTTACTTTATTCCAGTCTGTCTGTTTAGCGTCAAAGTATGCATAGTTATCTCTCAGCGTTTCCCAGAAAGCTTTAAAGTCCTCGCTGTATTGCTTTTTAGTCAGAACTTGTGAAGAAGCCATACTGGAAGATATTATAAGAAAAGTTAATAGTAAATATTTAATAATCTTAACCAAAGCATTTTCATAATTTGTTCAGCATCTCAAGATGTTTCATATCGAACTGTTTTAATGAAGATAATTTTATATTAGCCAAACTGAACCGCTCTTCATTAAAAAATCTTTTTTCAGGAACAGCGACAGTTTTCATTCCTGCATCTTTTGCCGAAAGAAGACCGTTAAATGAATCTTCAAAAGCCAAACAATTTTCGGGAAGAGTCCCCAGCTGCTTTGCGGTATTTAAATATACAGCCGGGTGCGGCTTGCCGAATTGTTCTTTTTCGGCAGAGTGGATCGCATCAAACTCTTTCTTTATTTTAAATTTTTGAAGCGCCGCATCTATTATGATCATAGCGGATGAAGATGCAATTGCTGTCTTTATTTTTCTATCCTTAAAAAATTTAATGATGTAATCCACGCCTTCCAGCGGATTACCTTTCTTGTTTATAAGCTTGACAACTTTGGCAATGACATTTTCAGAAACTTTTTCAAACGAACTATCTTTTTTATTCGTATCCCATGGATATAATTTATGCCAATGACTTACAACTTCTTCTATTCGTTTGCCAACTGTGGTGTCGCACATTTCACCGGTTAGCGGTACTCCAAGACTTGTAAAAACTTCAAT
>CAZMRG010000073.1:8596-15366 GCA_964568655.1 uncultured Ignavibacteriales bacterium
CTGCCTTCAATACTTTCGCCCTTAACCGTGGTCATAGTTGTCTTAACAGATTTCCCGTTTAAATTATCCGTCCAGCCGGCATCATTATCAAATGGTATTATAGACAGAACAAATATAGGTTTTGTAAGCACATCGTAAACGCTTTTCGCTTCTGATTTAGCGAGGTTTTTTCTTAAAGAGGTTTTTTCAGGACTAATGAAAGGATACTTCGGGGCATAATCGGCTTTTTCTCTGCATTGCCAATATTCGGTGTAGCTATTAAAGGATGTTGTATAAACGCTGTTGTCTTCGAACAGTTTCGCGGGTATTCCGCCATCCCACGAGATTTGTCTGAGAGCCTCTGGATTTGTCGCGAAATCAACCGAATCCAGAACTTTATAATTGAGTTTATTATTTTGAGTTTTAAGCCTTAAAAATTTTAGCATACTGTAGTCACAGTCTTCGGTAAAAAGGTAGGTTGAGTCTATCTGCGTCAGGAAAACATACGCTTTCTGATTTATTTCATCTGAGAAAAAAGACTTTTTCGTCTTTTGGAAGCTCACTGAATTTTTTATTCTATGGAGGGTATCGGTATAAACGCGGCCGAGCTCGCCGTCAACTGTTCTGCATGTTACAATGATCTTTCCCGGAAGCATTTTTTGCAAGCTTGCATCGCCATCAGGAAATGAAGGAGCAGAGCCCATTTGAATGATCAGCAATAAGATTTTAGCGATTTCCATTTATAATTCCCTTTTGAAACGCAGAACGTAATGCGTTCCTCATTCAAATATAAGAAAATTTTGCGGTAATATCTCTTGAATAGAAATCATCTTTGCTTTCTACGTAGACCTGTCAGGGGGGATGATTTTTATTTCAGATAGCAGTGTTTAGCCCCGTAGGGGCGAGATATTAATAGTTAGAGAATTATAATGGCCCTAGCTCCGTGGGAGCGGCATATGCATTAGATTTCGCCCCTATGGGGCTCGGTTTTTTATTATCTGTATCCTACAAACATGTGACCCCTACGGGTCAAAAGTAAAAAATTGAATTAGGGTTTATAATCAACTTGAGAAACGGGGTTTGTCATAAAAATATTTCATCACTGATTCTAATATTTCAAACCGTTATTTTGCTTTTTTATTAAAGAATTGTACAGGAGAAAATTGCAGGCAATAATTTTAGCGGCAGGACTTTCAAAACGGCTGAGGCCATTAACCGATAATACGCCAAAGTGCCTATTGAAGGTCGGCGGCAAGACAATACTTGAAATGACCATTGATAATGTCCTCAAAAGCGGCGTTAGGGATTTTGTTATGGTCACGGGCTACAGGGAGAACATGATAAAGGATTTTATCTCTCAAAAATACCCTGATTTAAGTATCAAATACATCACAAATTCGGACTATGAGAACAATAATAACAGCTATTCCTTATGGATGACAAAGGATCATATTTCCGGAGATTGTATTTTGCTGGATAGCGATATTTTGTTTGATTTTCGCATTATTTCGAAGCTTTTAGAGTCTGAACACAGTGATTGTTTAGCAGTTAACACAAATCACCTTTTAGGGGTAGAAGAGATTAAAGTTATAGTTGATAGTACTAATAAAATTCTACATATTGGTAAAGAATTAGACCCTTCCAACAGCTTCGGGGAATCTATTGGTATTGAGAAATTTTCGCATGAATTCTTCAGGGCGCTTGGCGTGGTTCTTGAGCGCAAGATCGTAAAAGAGAAGAATGTTAACGAATTTTACGAAAAATCGTTTCAGGAATTATACGATTCCGGGAACGCTATGTTTGCAATTGACGTTTCAGAATATAAGTCTATGGAGATCGATTTTCCCGAGGACCTCCAAAGGGCAGGGGAAGAAATAAAAGGCATTTTTTTATAATGGGATTATTTAACACTCAGAAAGACCGCTATAAAAGTTACGATTATAAGTACAACCGTCCTTCAATGTTCGGCGGCTTTGCTTTTTTCCCTCCCGTTATAAAATATCTTCTTATATCCAATATCGGAATTTTCATTTGCCAGTATTTTGTATTTGGTTCTTTTAAAGTAGGAGGCGTTCCGCTTTCCTATATATTCATGAAATACTTTGCATTGAATCCTATTGGCGGACCGCTGCCGTTTTACCCCTGGCAGCTTTTCACATACCTTT
Source organism: uncultured Ignavibacteriales bacterium (assembly GCA_964568655.1). Lineage (GTDB taxonomy): Bacteria > Bacteroidota > Ignavibacteria > Tepidaquicellales > OLB5 > CAWFKW01. The sequence goes on from CAZMRG010000073.1 coordinate 10,741, forward strand.
TTATGCATGCCAATTTCTGGCATATCTTCCTCAATATGTTTGCGCTGTGGATGTTCGGTATGGAGCTTGAAAATATCTGGGGCTCAAAAAAGTTCATGGGGTATTATCTTATGTGCGGCATCGGAGCGGGCCTTGCTAATCTTTTGATAGCGCCGCTTTTCACAAGCATCGGGCCAACCATTGGAGCTTCCGGCGCGGTTTACGGCGTGCTGATAGCTTTTGCAATGCTGTTCCCCGATAGGCCGATCTACCTGTATTTCCTGTTCCCCATCAAGGCTAAGTATTTTGTGGCGGTGTATGTAATTATCGAGATCCTTTCGGTCGGCAGCAATTCAGGTATCGCGCATGTTGCGCATCTTGGCGGCGGACTCATTGGTTTTATTTATTTGCTCATCACAAAAAATAATATATACAGCCTGTTCCGTTTTAATAAGCAGCCTAAAGTAACAATAAAGAAGCCGACCAGTATTTACCGCAACCGGTTTTATGAAAAGTATAACAGCGGTAATGAAGAAGTCTCGGACGCTGATTACTATATTGAGAAGAAAGACGGAGATGAAGATATCTCGCAGGAGAAAGTTGATGAGATACTGGATAAGATAAGCAAATACGGTTACCAGAATTTAAGCGAAGAGGAAAAACGTATCCTTTTTGAAGCGAGCAAAAAAATTCATTGATAGGTTAAGATTGAGTGTAAAGGTTAGCCATAACGTGGATTTTTGGGACGACTTGACTCCTGAGCATAAAAAAGAAATTGAAGAGTCTTTGGCCGAAAGTGAAAATCCGGATACCCTGATATCTCATGAAGAAGTTATGAAAAAGTCTAAAGAATGGTTGCAAGGTAATAGAATAATTTGAACGCTGTTAAGTTCGACCCCTGTTGGAGTCGTATGTTTATAGGAAATTGCAGCTACAAATATTCGACCCCTATCGGGGTCGCACAAAATATATTGATAATAAGTTTAGAAGAGTTAATTAATATAAAATAAATTAAATAATTTGTTTTTCCCTGCTCCCCTCTCCTTTTAGGAGAGGGGTTGGGGGTGAGGTTAAAAGAATTTGGAAATACAAACATCCTCAAAAAAATACTGCAACAGCCTTACCGCATATTCAAGATATAAAACAAGGGTTGTAAAAATAGGCGACCTGCTAATTGGCGGGGATAATCCTATTATGCTGCAGTCGATGACTACAACCGATACCATGGATACAAAAGGGACGGTTGAGCAATCAATAAGAATGATAGAAGCAGGCTGCGAGTTAGTAAGAATTACCGCTCCATCTGTTAAAGACGCAGAAAACCTTGCAAACATAAAAAACGAGCTTCGCAAACGAGGATATAATACGCCGCTTGTTGCAGATATTCATTTCGTTCCAAAAGCTGCTGAAGTTGCCGCAAGTATTGTCGAGAAAGTACGCGTCAACCCGGGCAATTATGCCGACAGGAAAAAGTTTAAAGTGTTCAGCTTCACCGATGATATGTATCAGGAAGAGCTTGACAGGATATATGAGCAGTTCTCGCCACTGGTGAATATTTGTAAAGAACACGGTACGGCAATGCGCATTGGGACAAATCACGGCTCTCTTTCGGACAGGATTATGAACCGTTACGGCGATACGCCGCTTGGCATGGTTGAATCAGCGCTGGAGTTTGTAAGAATTTGCGAGGACCTGAATTATCATGAAATTGTGCTTTCAATGAAAGCAAGCAACCCCGAAGTTATGGTGCAGGCATACAGGCTGCTGGTTAACAGGATGGAAGAAGAAGGAATGAACTACCCGCTGCATCTTGGAGTAACCGAGGCGGGCGACGGTGAAGACGGCAGAATAAAATCAGCCCTCGGTATAGGAACTTTGCTTGAAGACGGGCTTGGCGATACTATAAGAGTCTCGCTTACCGAAGAACCGGAATACGAAATCCCTGTTTGCCAAAAAATTGTTGAAAAGTATATAAACAGGAGCAATAAAAAGCCTATTCCTCCAATTGGTATCAATATTGATGGTTTTTCCAAATCCGCAATCGCAATTCCGCAATCCGAAATTAATGAAATCCCATATGATCCGTTCGAATATAACAAACGAAAAACTTACGAAATCGATAAGATAGGAGCAAATCATGTTCCTGTTGTAATACTTACACCGGATGTTTCAAAAATATTTAAACCGGAGGACTTGAATAACATTTCTTATGGTTACGATTCCAAACTGGATAAATGGAATATCGGCGATATGGCGGCGGACTTTATATATTTAGGTAGCATTGATATAAGTTATCAGCTTCCCGGGACATTGAAGAAGATCTTTGATTACAGTTACTGGAAAGATCTGAATGAAAAATCAGAATCCTTCCCGCTTTTCAATGCAGATGAATACTTAAGCGCTCTGAGAAAATCTTACAGAATAAATTTTTTGGAAATATCAATTAGCGATATTTCTGATAAATTACTTGATGCGGTTTCAAAAGATAAGTTTTGCGTGATGGTTATTAAGACTGATAACTCTAATGCGCTCGCTGAACTGCGCAGAATATTTATTGAGCTATTAAATAGAAATTTAAGCGTGCCGGTTATAATCAAAATGAAATACTCAGGACTGGATGAGGAGCATTTAACTTTATTCAGCGCAACCGATTTGGGCGGATTATTTATCGATGGATTTGGAGACGGCGTCTGGTTAGAGTCAGCTGATAACTCCATGGAAGCTGTGAACAGGATCAGCTTTGGTGTTCTGCAGGCTGCACGTAAAAGGATTTCAAAAACCGAATATATTTCATGCCCTTCATGCGGCAGAACGCAGTTTGACCTGCAGGAAACAACCGCGATGATAAAGAAGAGAACCGACCACCTGAAAGGCGTTAAGATAGCTATTATGGGCTGCATAGTTAACGGTCCGGGCGAAATGGCTGATGCCGATTACGGTTTTGTGGGCTCGGGTCCGGGATGGATAAGTCTTTACCGCGGCAAAGAAGTTATTGAGCGCGGCATTCCTTATGAAGACGCCCTGGACAGGCTTATTGAGCTTATGAAAGAAGACGGAGCGTGGCTAGACAATTAAGAATTACGAATTGAGATTTACGAATTAGAATAGAAAAACAGAACCCGTCTCCCCCTGCCTGCAGCAGGCAGGCCTAACAGGGGGAGATGCGCACCATTGGTGCGCAGAGGGGGTGAATACATATTTTGGCAAATTCAGAAATAATTAATTTTCTCTCCGGCTACAATGAAAATGTATCTGCGCTGGGGTTAGCTCTGCGTGAAGATCTCATTAAAAACCTTCCAAACATTCAGGAACAGCTTGATGTAAAAGCAAGATTGATCGGTTACGGCTATGGCCCTAAATATGTTGATACAATTTGCGTAATTATATTATCGAAGACGGGAATAAAACTCGGGTTCTATAAAGGAACAGAACTTCCCGATCCGGCAAAACTTTTTAAAGGCGCCGGCAAAGTGCATAAGCATGTTGAAATAAAATCTGTAAGCGATATTAAGTCAGCGGATTTTAAGAAGCTGTTATTGGCGGCTCTTAAAGCTTATAAAGAAAGAACGAAAATGTAATTATTTTTCTGTTGGGGCGGACCAGCGCAGCACGGCAGGCGCTAATAATAGCAAATTATAAGTAATTTTTTCTGTAGGGGCGGACCTGTGTGTCCGCCCTTCTTTTAATAATTTTGGAAATCTCCTGCTTGATACTTCCCGAGTTTAATCGGGACGGAATGACAAAAAAAATAGTACGACCCCTATAGGGGTCGCATATTTGTAGCAGTGGTTTCCGTTATAAACATTCGACCCCTTCGGGGTCGCACAAAGCCTTAGGTTGCATACTTTCAATAATAGTTCTTGAATCTGATGAATCTGACAAATCTGATGAATTTGTGAATCAATTCCCCCTTTTTTAAATCCAACCTATCGCTTAAATTCACAAAAATGTAACAAGAACTAAAAGCCCCTCTAACGATGAAAAATAGATTTCGGATTCTATTTCTATTCCTGGTCTTTTGTTTACCTTCATTTTCCCCCGCCCAGATGTTCGGGCAGGAGCCTCTTGAACGCGAAAGAACTTACGACGTTCAGCATATCAAAATAGAAATAAAGCTCGACCTGGAGAAAAAAACCGTCGATGGTATTGTTACTGCCTCAATTACTCCATTAGCAGATAAGCTGAGCTCGTTTAAAGTAGATGCGGTTGGAATGAATATAAAAAGCGTTAAAGAATGCCTGTACAATCAAACGGATGACCCCAAAAAAGCCGAAACCTATGAAAAGCTGCCATATGATTATGACGGTAAAGAGATCACGATAAAACCTGCCGGAGGCATTTCAAAAGGCTCTCCGTTCAAGTACCAGGTGGAATATTCAACAACTGACCCTGAAAAGGGATTGTACTTTATCCAGCCTACAGCATCTTTCCCGAATAAGAAATATGAAGTGTGGTCGCAGGGCGAGGGCGAAGATAACCGGTACTGGTTTCCGTGCTATGACTATCCGAACGATAAAGCCACCACTGAAGTATATGTAACTGTCGATGGCAAATATCAGACTCTATCGAACGGCAAGCTGACAGAAACTAAAAGTAATCCGGATGGCACAAAAACCTGGCATTGGGTTGAGGATAAACCGCACAGCT
>CAZMRG010000074.1:0-15120 GCA_964568655.1 uncultured Ignavibacteriales bacterium
TGTATTATATTTAGAGCTGATTTTCATTAATATTTAATTTGATAAACATGACGAATTCTCATTTTCATCGGTGAGAAATGAGACGAAATTTCGGAAATAAAATTATGAATCTAATCTAAAATCGAAATAAAAAGAGCTATCTCAGGATTCATCTGACTGTATCTCACATAAGTGGCCTTTTTTTATTACAATTGTTTAGTGATCTATTTGTAACGGTATTACACTTTGCAGTTAAAGTTAGATCCGGCTTTTTCTCACATGGGTTCTTGCGAAAAGCGTATCCTTCGACGGAGTTTATCCCGCACGTGCTTGCCTGCCTATGGCATGGATGCGGGGCTCATCCTTCGACTACGCTCAGGAGGCAAAAATTGGAAATTATATCAATTTATTCAGGTGACTATTTCACTATTTCACTATTTTTAAAAAGTCAATTCCAAAAGTAAAGCAGTAATTTTATTTAAAATATGCACGTTTTGTACAGTTTCTTTTTCAAGAAATTTAGCTAAATTTGTTTTTGCCTGATATTATAAAAACCAAAATTCATATTCCAGGATGCAGTTAATAATTCTAGGCCCTCCCGGCGTCGGTAAAGGAACTCAATCAGTTTTAATAGCGGAAAAATTAGGTCTTATCCATCTTTCTACAGGAGAGATACTAAGGGATGCGGTCGCTAAAGGCACGCCTCTTGGCTTGCAGGCAAAATCTGTAATTGAATCGGGCGCTCTTGTATCCGATGAGATAATGATTGGTATCATCCGCGAAGTGCTTACTAAAGAAGAAATGCATAAGGGCTTTATCCTGGACGGGTTCCCGAGAACTGTTAAACAAGCCGAAGAACTTGACGCTCTTCTCGACGAACTGAATTATGACAATATCCGGATAGTCTACCTCTCTGTTCCCAAAGACGCGTTAGTCAAACGCCTCACAAAGCGCGGAAGAAAAGATGATAATATAGAAACTGTGCTCCACAGAATGCAGGTTTATAAAGAACAAACAGCGCCGGTCAGGGAACATTACAAGAATAAGGGTGTTATATTTGAAGTGAACGGCGAGGGAAGCATAGAAGAAATTAATTCCAAAATTATCGAGTTGTTAGCCGCATAGCGTTTTATGGCAATATTTATCAAAAATAATCATTTCGTTGCAATTCTTAAAATAAAAACATATCTTTGTAGCGCTTTAATAATCACTAAAATATGAGTAAAATCAAACAAAATGTTCTTCAGGACGGCAAAATTGTAGTTTTAGAACTTAGCGGAAACTACGTTGGCGGCGATGAAACTGATGCTTTGAGAGATGCGATAAAAAAAGTCTCGGAAGAGGGAAATACGATGCTTGTTATTGACCTCGGCGAGGTCTCATATCTTAACAGCACGGCCCTTGGGGTCCTCATCTCGGCGCATGCAAATTATTCAAAACGCGGCGGCAAAGTAAAGCTCTGCCAGCTCAATAAAAATCTTGAGAACCTGTTCGTAATAACAAAGCTCAGCCTGATCTTTGATACCTATTCCAGTCAGATGGAAGCGGTAGCAAGTTTTTCAAACGCTAATAAATAGTAAACAAAAAATAGTAAACAAAAGAATCTCAATTAATATTATTTAATTTTGGAGGAATAACTCAATATGAAACAATCTGTATTTATAACAGTCCTTCTTGTGGTAGCTTTCGTGATATCGCTGGTGTTATTTATGTTCGTTTTCGGTAATGCTGCAAACTTCAAAGGTAATGATCTTGGAGGCACACCTGCCAATATATTCGGCCAGATCTATAAGGGCGGGCCGATCGTGGTGGCTCTTATGACCATCAGTATAATGGTTATTACATTCGTTTTCGAAAGAACTTTCTCTTTGAGAAAAGCAAAAGGCAGAGGCCCGATAGAAACATTCGTGAAAAAAGTTCAGGGTCTTGTTCAGGAAGGCGACATTGACGGAGCTATCGAAGAGTGCAATAAACAACGGGGTTCAATGGCGAACGTTCTGCGTTTGGCGCTGGAAAGATACAACGTTGTTAAGGGCGACCCGATAGACGCAGAGAAGAAGCTTGCTGAAGTGCAAAGAGCTATCGAAGAAGCTATGATGCTTGAGGTTCCTCTTCTTGAAAGAAACTTAGTCGCGTTATCAACAATCGCATCTATTTCGGTGTTGGTAGGTTTGTTCGGAACGGTTCTTGGTATGATACGTTCGTTCCAGGCGCTTGCTACAGCCGGAACTCCTAATGCTACCGAGCTTTCAACAGGTATTTCCGAAGCGCTTGTAAACACTGCGTTCGGTATTTTCGGAGCTATAATGTCTATTATTGCATATAATTTCTTCTCAACAAAAGTAAGCAACTTCACATATATGATAGATGAAGCTACTTATAATGTTATGCAGATACTGACAGTTAAATCAAAGTAACATTATTGTTATTATTGATGTTTAAATATTTAAGAATTTTTTGGAGCGAAGATAAATGGCTATAAGAAAAGTAAGACGCCCTCAGCAGGCGATAGACATGACGCCGTATGTTGATGTTATCATGCTCATACTCACATTCTTTATCCTGACAGCTCAGTTCAAAGCTGAACTTTCCGAAGATATCCAGGTTAAGCTTCCAAAATCGGGGAACGATACAACCAAGCTTCCTGACAGGAACGTTATGACTATAATAGTAGATAAATCAGGCGACATATTTGTGGACGTTGATAACCAGAAAGTCCGCGAAGATGTGTTTGGCGACGTGCTTGGTTTAGCTGCGTTTCATCCGGACAGCTCAACGCCTCCGGGATACAACAACCCGAAGACGCTTAATCCTGATGGCAAAGAACTTAAAAGGCCGCTTGTGATATTTAAGGACCGCGAAAAATTTAAGAAGCTGCTTATCGATTTGAGGCTTTCTTCCAAAAATAATGTTGGTAAAGACCTCAGGATAGTAGTTAAGGGCGATAAAGAATCTGATATAGGCACCATTCAGGACCTGATGGATATGCTAAAGGATACAAAGAATACGCGTTTCTCCTTTGTGACCGACATGGAGAAAGGGCCTGAACCTAAAAAGTAAATTCAAGCTTTCTGTTTCAGCGTGTTATTTTTGCGCTGACGCAAAAGCGATTGAAGAATATAAAGTTTTATAGGAGTATAATTAAATGGCTTCAGTAGATACATCCGGCGGCGGATCCGAACAGCGCGGACGTAAAAAGAAAAAATGGCAAGCCCGCAAGCGCATAGGGTTTCATATAGATATGACGCCTTATGTGGACGTTATTATGCTTTTGCTCACGTTCTTTATTATGACGACTACTTTGAACCAGCCGCAGGTAATGCAGATCAACTTACCCAAAGGCGATAAGGAAGATGTTATAAAAATTAATATGGGCAACGTGGTGTTTATCCGCGTAGCCGATAACGGGGCGATAGCGCTATCACGCGGTAAAGAAGACGGCACAGAAGGCCAGCCTGAACGCGTTGAATTGACAAAGCTTAGAGAAAGGCTTGAATCGCTTGGCACCGCCAACAAAGATATGGTTATGATATTGAAATTCAGCAGGAAGGCTAAGTATAATACTATGATTGATGTGCTGGATGAGATAAACAGGTCGTCCATCGAAAAGCGTTATAGTTTTTCGAAGATGGAAGATGCCGACCAGCGGGTGCTTGACGCTTTAGGCGGAGGATAATCTGATTTTAGATTTGAGATTTTAGATTTGAGATTTAAAAGATAAAAGAATAAGTCCGGTAAATTGCCGGACTTTTTTTTATCCTCACCCCCGACCCCTCTCCTACGAGGAGAGGGGTGTAGTAAATATATTGGTGAGATTCAAATTTTTTGTTCTGCGTTATTGTTTCTGTTTGTTTCTAATTTCTGTTTTCTATATTGTTTAGAATTTCGAAATTCAATTTTTTTTATATTCAATTGCCACGACCTTTAGGTCGTGGTTAATAGATAAAAAAAATACAATGGGCTTTAGCATAACCTGTGTTAACGGCTAAAGCCGCTATATGATTATTTTTGGTCCACGACCTAAAGGTCGTGGCAAGAAACAAAATTGGATTTGTTTCGGATTTCGAAATTCGGATTTATGATTTAGCGGGCGGTGTTTTCTTGCTGTTGTTAAGCATCTTCAGCCATGAGAGGTCGTAGATCAGTGTAGTTAAATTCTGAAGAGCCTGCCCGTTTAACGATAAATACTTTTCTTTAAATGCAGCTTGCTGAGCCTCATCAATTTCTTTTATGTATTCGCTGAACATATCAGAGAGTTTCTTCATATTAATTTTAAACTCATCCATTATCTTCTTACGGGCGTCTTCGGCTGATACCGATTTACCGTTTTGTTTTGGATTAGCCAGGTTCGATATATTTGTTTTTAGCGCTTTGCCCAGTCCGTTTAAATATTTTGCAGTGAACTGAATATCCTCGAACATCATTTCTTTATCTGGTATAAGGCTGATCTCGATAAGCGTTAACATATCATCCGGGTTCTTTATCTTTGAACCGGAGAATTCCTTTAGCTCCAGCGCTTTCTGTTTTGCTTTCCTGGAAATATTCATCAGATAAAAATACTTTCTCTTTCTTCGTAAATTTTTCTTAACAGCTTTTCATACTCTTCGCTCATTTCTACATTCCTTCTTTTCATCGATACTTTAGCGGTGTTGAGCGCTTTTACAATATCGTAAAGCGTGAAGTCCTTTGCGCCAGACTCTTCCCATGAAAACGACTTAATGAATTTATTATGGTACCCGCTCCCAAATAAATTGGATGATACCCCGATTTGAGTTCCTGTATTTAGCATGGTGTTAATACCCGTCTTTGTGTGGTCGCCTATAATGCTTCCCAGAAAGACCGACCTGGTATCAACTTTTTCGCCGCCAACTTCAATAGTAATCTGTGAATAATTATTTTTAAGATTACTTGTTGTTGTGCCTGCGCCAAGATTGACCCACTCGCAAACATATGAATGCCCTAAAAATCCATGGTGCTGTTTGTTGGCATATGGATGGATTACGGAACATGTTACCTCTCCTGAAATTTTAGAATGCGCGCCAATGCTGAGGGGTCCGTACAACTTAGCCCCGGCTCTTATTGTGCAATGCTCGCCAATATAAACCGGCCCTTTGACGTAGCTGAATGCTTCTATTACCGTATCTTTACCAATGTATATATCGCCTTCGGATGCGTCAAGCTCATTGTGCTTGCTGACTTTGCATTTTGGCGAAAGTGCTATTCCTTTTTTATTATTAACCAGCCCTGTTAAATCGCGGCGGAGTTCTTCATCGTTATATAAAATCATGTCTGAAGAATAATTGATGAAATTAAAATCAGAGCTTTCAACCTTATTTAGTCCGAGCCATTCGATATCGGAATACGAAACAAGGTATTCGGGTTTATCATGTAAAATCGCTTCGCTGAGTTTTATTGTGTTAGCCGCTGAAGTAAAAAATGCCGCGACATATTTATCCTGAACCCAGGCGATATCTTTTTCTTTTTTTACCGACTTAAGAATATGCTTAAATTGCTTTTCGTTAAACAAAACCCTTGCATTAAGAAAAAGAGTATCTTCTTCTCCGAATTCATTTACTTTTGATTTTGGAAATTTTTCCCTCAGGTACGGGGCCAGCGCTTTTCTTGAGTGCAGGCTTAAATTAATCTTTCGGCCCAGGCTTCTTTCTGTTTTTTCTTTAAGTGAAAAAGCGCCGCATATAATTTCGGAAGTATGTCTTAAGTAATTTACAGGAGCGAGGCGGGAAATAAAAAAATCCTCAAAGATACAAACGTTCATAACAAACCTTTCTTTGAGGATTTAAAAATATTATTCAATATACTGAATTATGCGACAGTCTCTTCGGCTTTAATTTTCTTCTTTCCGTATTTCTTATTGAATTTCTCTACGCGTCCTGCGCTATCCATAAGCTTCTGCTTACCGGTATAGTACGGATGGCATAGCGAGCAAATTTCAACCCTTATCTGCGGAACCGTTGAGCGCGTTGTAAACAAAACGCCCCTGTTCTCACCGCAATTGCAAATAACGTCGCATTTCATATATTTTGGGTGCAATCCCTTTTTCATGGTTCCCTTGAATCCTCTCTTTGGAATGAATTTTAAAAATCTTAGATTACAAATATATAGAAATTTAGTATTTTTTGCAATAATTTAATTGACTATTTGTCAAATTTTGGTTATTTTTGCATAGTTTTATTAAAAATCAGCCATTGACAAGGTCATCGGGTGGGTTAAATCTCTGTGTACTGGCATCCGGAGAGGGCTCAAATCTAAAAGCAATAATAAGAGCCTGGAAATCCAAAAAAATTAAATCGCGGGTTGTTCTGGTAATCAGCAACAATTCAAAGTCCGGAGCTTTAAGAGCGGCTCACAGGAATAATATCCCGGCTTATCACTTATCTCAGATACAATTCAATTCGGAAAAGAAATTTGTCGATAGTTTTTTGGGCTTGCTCAGGAAATTTGAAATTGATTTGATCCTCCTGGCCGGCTACATGAAAATGCTTAGCCCAAAGATCGTTAAGCGTTACAAAAACCGGATCCTGAATATTCATCCGGCGCTTCTCCCGCAGTTTGGAGGAAAAGGAATGTACGGAATGAATGTCCACCACGCGGTAATTGAAAGCGGAGAAAAATCAAGCGGAGCCACTGTACACTTTGTAGATGAACTTTACGATCACGGAGCGACATTATTCCAAAAGCAGGTTGGAGTTGCTGAAGGCGATACGCCTGAGACTTTGCAAAAGAAAGTATTGAAAGTTGAACATAAAATTTATTGGGAAGCCATAAAACTAATCGAACAAAATAAAGTGAAGTTTGCAGGAAGAAAGGTTGTGGTTGAAGCATGAAAAGAGCCCTGATCAGCGTTTACGATAAAACCGGCGTTATAGATTTTGCAAAAGAGCTTGCGGCAAATGATTTTGAAATTGTTTCAACAAGCGGAACAGCCAAGCTCCTTCGCGATAGCGGAATTACCATCAAAACTGTTGAAGAAATTACGAAAGCGCCGGAGGTACTTGGAGGCAGGGTAAAGACTTTGCAGTATCAGATATTTGCCGGGATACTAGCCGACAAAAACAATCCGGACCACCAAAAAGAGGTAAAGGAACACGGATTTGAGTTATTTGACCTTGTTGTTGTTAGCCTCTATCCTTTTTCGGAAACAATCAGGAAAGAGGATTGCAGCCTTGCCGAAGCAATTGAGCAGATAGATATTGGCGGAGTTTCTCTGATAAGGGCGGCGGCTAAAAATTACCTGAGCGTTAGTGTAATTGTGCATCCCGGGCAATACAATGAATATTTGAAAGCGCTATATCATAACAAGAGCGTCAATATGAAATTAGCCGCTGAAGCGTTTGCATATATTGCGGATTACGATATCGATATTTCAAATTATTTTCACCGCGTATCCGGTAGCGGCACGAGCAAGTTTGTTGCTGATTATAATTCAGTCACTGCTTTAAGATACGGCGAGAACCCGCACCAAAAAGCGTCGCTGTTTAATATCGGCGAAGGATTTGAAAAAATATTTGAGAAGCTTCACGGCAAAGAGCTTTCGTATATAAATATTCTGGATATCGACGCCGCATATAATTTGATAAATGAATTTGACGAGCCAAGCTGCGCGATAGTTAAACATACAAACCCGTGCGGCGCCGCATCAGCCGAAAATATTCTGGAGGCTTACAAAAAAGCGTTTTCAGCGGATACAGCTTCGCCGTATGGCGGGATTGTAATTGTGAACAGAGAGCTTGACTTAAACGCTGCAACGGAGATTGATAAAATATTCACTGAAATAATTATAGCGCCGTCATATGAACCGGCTGCATTGGAATTTCTAATAAAAAAGAAAAACAGGCGGCTGATAAAATTTAATAAGCCGGTATTTAACGATACTCAGTCTTTGAAATCTGTAACCGGAGGACTGCTTATTCAGGAAGTTGATAACATTGTTGTAAATGAAAACGAGTTGAAAGTTGCAACCGAAAGAAAACCGACCGATTCGGAAATGAGGGATCTGATATTTGCCATGAAAGTTTGTAAGCATACAAAATCAAATTCCGTTATTTATGCAAAGAATCTGCAAACCGTTGGAATTGGCGGAGGGCAGCCATCCAGGGTGGATTCATCAATGCTGGCTGTAGAGAAGGCGAAGCGTTTCGGCATGGACCTAACCGGCTCGGCTGTGGCTTCAGATGCGTTCTTCCCGTTCCCTGACGGGGTTATAGAGGCTGCAAAGGCGGGCGCTACAAGTGTTATCCAGCCGGGCGGTTCAGTCAGGGATGACGAGGTCATAAAGGCCGCCAACGAGTACGGGATGGCTATGGTGATGACCGGGATCAGGCACTTCCGGCACTAAAAAAAATGCTTTCGGCTGTAAATTTCCCTTAATTAAAAATGTTTTTAATCTTATATTTGTGGATTAACTTTTTCATTTTATACAATTTAAGTAGTTCGCGTGTCCCGCCGGGTTTATCCGGCAGAATATGGTTTTATTCGACTTGAAAAATTTTATACGAAATTATAGCAACTGAAACGGAACAATAAATAAATGTCATTATTTGGATTTTTGTCGGCTGATATTGCGATCGATCTTGGAACAGCAAACACACTGATATATATAAAAGGCAAAGGCATAATTTTGAACGAGCCTTCCATCGTAGCATTTGATGAGAACACGAAAAAAATTATCGCCGTCGGTCACGAAGCGAAGCAGATGCATGAGAAGACTCATAAGGGCATCAGGACTATCAGGCCGATGGGCGACGGTGTGATTGCAGATTTCGAAATCGCAGAAGGTATGCTCCGCGCTTTCATAAAGAAAGTGCATTCGGGAATTTTCCCGAGCAGCCGCGTTGTGATCTGCGTTCCGAGCGGAATAACGGAAGTTGAAAAACGCGCCGTAAGAGATTCAGCCGAGCATGCCGGAGCAAAAGAAGTTTACCTTCTTGCCGAGCCGATGGCGGCCGCGATAGGTATCGGGTTAGATGTTTCATCGCCGGTCGGCAACATGATAATAGATATCGGCGGCGGCACAACTGAAATTGCGGTTATCTCACTATCAGGAATTGCTAACGGCGCTTCAATACGGGTTGCGGGCGACGAACTGAACGTTGCGATAGTAGAGTATTTCAGAAAAAATTATAATATTCTGATAGGCGAGCGAACCGCTGAGGAAATAAAATGCCAGGTTGGTTCGGTAATGCCTCTTAAAGAAGAAGTTATTATAGAAGTAAAAGGACGCGACCTTGTATCAGGCTTGCCAAAGATGACAGAGGTAAGCTCAATCGAGATCAGGGAAGCGCTCAGCGAGCCTGTGAACCAGATAATAAGAGCCGTAAAGGTCGCGCTTGAGAACACACAGCCTGAGCTTGCAAGCGATATACTTGACAGGGGAATTATGCTCAGCGGCGGCGGCGCGCTGCTCAAAGGGCTGGATGAAAGAATTCGCCTCGAGACTAACTTGTCGGTCCACGTTTCCGAAGACCCTTTAACCGCAGTAGTCAGGGGAGCCGGCAGGGTGCTTGAAGACCTGCAGAAATACTCTAAAGTATTGATCAAGAGTAAAAAATATTAATAATTCTATCCGAAACAAAGCGTTAGCGGCGCTTGGCTAATTTGGTAAAATTCATTTCATGAAGACTCTTCTCCATTATTTTGGGAACCTGAAAGAATACATAGTTTTCTCTCTGCTTATACTCACCAGCTTTATTCTTATTTTTCAAAACGACAATGTGCAGGTGAGATTTATAAGGGCTATCGCAGTGAGCGTAATCGGAACTGTGCAAAGCGGATTTTCTTTTATCCCCAACGTGTTCGATATACAGAAGGAGAACAAACGGCTCCGGGAAACCAATATTAACCTCTCGAATGAAGTCAGCCATCTAAAAGAATCGAAGCTTGAGAACCTAAGGCTTAACCAGCTTCTGGCATTCAGGCAGAAGCATGATTACAGCATGGCCACAGCCAGGATCGTAGGCAAGACTCTTATTCAGACCAGGAATAATATTACACTGAACGTCGGGGAAAACGATTCCGTTAAGGTAGGCATGCCGGTAATTACCGATAAGGGACTTGTAGGCAAAATAGTGGCGGCGAGCGATAATTTTTCAATTGCGCAAATTTTGCTTAATAAAGATCTGAAGATAAGCGCGAAGGACCAGCGAAGCAGGATCGACGGGATCGTAGGCTGGGAAGGCGGCGACAGGCTGCTGATGAAAAACGTGGCAAAGAGCTCAGACGTGATGATGGGGGATATAATAATTACATCAGAATACTCAAATGTTTTCCCGCAGGGGATCCCGATAGGTTATGTTACTTCCGTTGGCACTGTGGATAACCTGTTCAAGAAGATCGAGATAGAGTGTTTTGTGACGTTTGAGACCCTGGAAGAAGTTTTCGTTCTCCGGTCCCTTTCAAGCGATGAAAGACAGCAGCTTGAAAAAAAATTTAATGATAAAAACAAATAATAGTATTGGCTGATTATCTTAAATATGTCGGGCTTCTTGCGGCGCTCATAATAATTCAAAAGACCCTCATCTGGCTGATAGCTGTGACCAGTTATGAAATTACTCCCGATATTGTATTAATTGGAGTTATATTTGTCAGTATGCGCAAAGGAAAGATCGCCGGTTCAGTAAGCGGGTTTGCGGCCGGCCTGATATTCGATTTCCTGAGCTTTTCTTTCCTGGGGCTTATGGCTCTATCGAAAACCGTTGCGGGTTTTATCGGCGGAATTTTTGACGATGAAAATAAGCTTGAAAGATACCTGAGCAGTTATATATTTGTATTAATAGTTCTGTTCTGCTCGCTCATTAATAACGTGATCTATTTTATGGTGTACTTCCAGGGGACAATGCTGACCACCCCGGATATAATGATCAGGTATGTAATTCCAACATCAATTTATACGGCTTTTGTAAGCATAATAGCCGTAGTTTTTAACAGGAAAAGACTGTTTGCAAGGTGAAAGTAAATAAACACAATGGACCTAAGTAAAAGAAAAAACGTGTACTACCTTCTGACGTTTGTGGTGTTTGCAGTTTTATCGTTCAGGTTAGGGCAGCTTCAATTGATCAACCCGGAAAAATTTGACAAAGAGGCTGAGAAGAATTCCGTCAAAACGATCATTACAACTCCGGCCAGGGGGCTGATATATGACAAAAACTATAAATTACTTGTCGATAATAAACCTTCATACAGCGTAACGATAACAAAGAAAGATTTTGATACAAACCAGATAAATTCGGTAAGCGCTCTTATTGGAATCGACCCCGACGACATCAGGTCAGATCTGAAAGACATAGAAGGCCCAAACAGGTTTATTCCCACAAGGATTTCCCGCGACGCAGATTTTAAAACTATATCGTACATTGAAGAAAACAGGGATAACCTTAAAGGCGTTGATTATAAGATAGAACCTATCAGGCTGTATCCTTCATCAAACCTGAGATGCTCGCACATTCTCGGCTACACCAAAGAAATCTCGAAGGAACAGATGAAGAACCAGCAGGGCGACTATTACAAACAGGGCGATATTGTCGGCATGACCGGCCTGGAATCGAGCTATGAAAATTACCTGAGAGGCGAAAAAGGATTCCAGTTCATTCTGCAGGATTCAAAAGGCAGGGAAGTTGGAGGCTTAAACGACGGGAAGAATGATGTAGCGGCTCTGAGCGGAAACGATCTTGTGCTGACAATAGACGCAGACCTCCAGGAATACGCTGAGAAACTTTTAGGAAACAGGAAGGGCGCCATTGTGGCAATGGACCCGAATAACGGGGAAGTGCTTACATTGGTAAGCAAGCCCGATTATGATCTTAACTATTTCAGCGGAAAGCTTTCCCCTGAAATTTGGAACAAATTAAATACGGACCCGGATAAGCCGCTGTTCAACAGGGCTACTTTAACGCGCTACCCGCCCGGCTCAACTTATAAAATGGTTACGGCGCTTGCCTCGCTGCAGGAAGGAATAATGAAACCCAATTCTACTATAGAATGCGGCGGAAGTTTTACTTTCGGCAACAGGACATTTGGCGATCATGGAGCTTACGGCAACATAAGTTTTGTCCCTGCAATCGAACATTCATGTAATGTATTTTTTTATAAGCTTGTTTTGAAAATAGGATTCGATAACTGGACAAAATACGGAAGGATGTTTGGATTTGGCGACAGGACCGGAATAGATATCCCAGAAGAAAACAGGGGGCTGCTGCCTTCGCCGGAATATTTTGATAAGGTATACGGACCCAACGGGTGGACAGAAGGTTATGTAGTGAGTCTTGGGATCGGGCAGGGCGAGCTTGGCGTTACTCCGCTGCAGATGGCCTGCTACTGTGCGGCTCTTTGCAATTCAGGAACATATTACCAGCCGCATCTTGTGAAGTTTTTAAAGAACCCTAATACAGGCGAGCTCTCGCCGGTAAGCTTCAAGAAGAGAGAGCTGAACATAGATAAAGATTATTTTAAGATAATTCAGAAGGGGATGTATAACGTTGTAAACGGGAGCGGAACCGCGACGGCAATCAGAACATCAAGCGTAATAATTGCGGGAAAAACCGGGACAGCGCAGAACCCGCATGGCAGGGACCACTCTTGGTTCATCTGCTACGCCCCGTATGACGACCCGAAAATTGCGATATGCGTGCTAGTTGAAAACGCCGGATTTGGCGCCGCTGTAGCCGCGCCGATAGCGCAGAGAATTGTTTTGAAATACCTTCTTGGCAACACTGACGAATCAGAAATTGACGATAATAAGTATCACATGCCTGATTGATGGAAAAGACTTTTTTTCACAGGTTTAATTTTATTGTTCTGTTTGCTGCGCTTGGATTATTGACCGTTGGACTTCTCGCAATATACAGCGCGACTTTCGGCAATGAACTAACTTCCGCTAATTTCGATAAGCAGCTTATTGCAGGGTTGGGAGGTTTGTTTGTAGCTCTGGTTATAACCTTTCTCCCGCCTAAATATATTTCAAGTTCAGCTTTCCTTTTTTACGGGTTAATTATTTTACTGCTTGTCGTTGTTCTGGTGGTAGGGCATAGAACCAAAGGGCAAACAAGCTGGTTCCATATTGCTGGTTTTGGGTTCCAGCCGTCGGAGTTTGCTAAAGTGGCCGTGGTTCTGGCGCTGGCGTCGTTTCTTTCAAACAGGCAAAAGGATACTGACGTAACCAATCCGAAGGATTTCTTTTGGGCAGTAGGAATTGGAATGTTCCCCGTAGCGCTTATCATGCTCCAGCCTGATCTGGGCACATCGCTTGTCTTTCTGGTTGTGCTTCTGCCGATATTGTACTGGGCCGGAATGCCGAATTTTATTTTGTTTATTTTTGTAGCGCCGGCAGCGGCCGCAATATGCGCGTTTCTGGGAACGTGGTTCTTTATCGCGGCAATGGGCCTGACTCTGATCGCGCTGTTATCATTTAAGAAAAACCTGCTCATTTCGACCCTGATCTTTACATCAGTTATTATATCAGGGTTATCGGTAAACCTGGTTTATAATAAGCTTCAGCCTTACCAGCAAAAACGTATAGCGGCTATGTTCAATCCCGAAGCTGACGCGCTTGGTTCGGGTTATAATGTGATACAATCAAAGATCGCAATAGGTTCAGGCGGATTATGGGGAAAGGGGTTCTTACAGGGCACTCAAACCCAGCTTAAATATATACCCGAACAATGGACAGATTTTATCTTCTGCATGGTAGGCGAAGAATTTGGATTTGCGGGGTCTATGGTGGTCGTCTTCCTCTTCGTGATATTGATCTGGCAGACTATAACAATAGCTTATAACTGCAAAAACAGATTTCTCAGTATTTGCTGTATTGGGTTTGGCACAATTCTTAGTTTCCATATGCTGATTAACATGGGAATGACCATGGGAATCATGCCTGTCATAGGGATTCCCCTGCCCTTTATGAGCTACGGGGTGACTTTTCTTGTATCAGATATGATAATGCTAGGTGTGATAATGAATGCTTACAGGAATAGAAAGGAATATGTGTAAATCAATTGCGAATTTCGAATTGAGAATTACGAATTCAAAAGATTCAAAAGATAAAAGATTTGTACTTACTGTTAACCACTAACTATTAATTATTAACTATTAACTGAATAGAATTGCATTTTACAAAAAAGCTTAAAAAAGTTTTCAGAGAAACAGATTCTCATCTCATAGTCGGGCTTGATACAGATAAAACCCAGGTCCCGAAGTTCCTTCATACATCAGTAAATCCATCGGGTGAGTTTAACAGGATAATTATTGAGGCGACCAAAGATCTGGTTTGCGGCTATAAAATAAACACCGCTTTTTATGAAAGAGACGGCGAGATAGGCTGGACAACAATACGCTCGACGCTAAAGAATATTCCGGAAGAGCTTGTGACAATTGCGGACGCTAAGCGCGGGGACATTGAAAATACTTCCGAGCTTTATGCGCAGGCATTTTTAGATGAGCTCGGGTTCGATTCAATAACAGTGCAGCCTTACATGGGCTCAGATTCCGTAAGGCCGTTCATCAGAAGAAAGAATAAATTTGTATTCCTGCTCATACTCACGTCTAATTTTGGGGCAAATGACTTCCAGTTCCAGAAAGTTGGGCAGCGGCAATTGTTTGAGGTGGTTATGGAAAAGGCGCACGGATGGAACGACCATAAGATAGGGTTTGTTGTCGGCGCGAATCACGATAGAGAGCTTGCAAAAATAACAAAGAAATATTCCGAGACGCCAATATTGGTGCCTGGCATAGGGGCGCAGAAGAATTCGCTGGTTAGGACAATTGCCGCGCTGCATCATGATCTGTTCCTGATCAATCAAAGCCGCTCAATAATTTATTGCGCGCCAAAAGCTGAAAATGAACAGGAGTTGTTTGATGCAGTGAGAGAGAAGGCAATGCAATCACGTGATGAAATAAATTCTTTGATGGAAGAGTTAAAGAAATAATGAATAATGAATAATAAAAAACGAATAATAAAGAATAATCTTCTCGTGCTACCTGCCTGCAGCAGGCAGGCGACTCCACGTCGTGGCACGAATTAATTTTTTTTAAACCCAGAAAGCTATTGTTTTAATTCAAGTATCCTTTTAATATCTTCTTTAAATAACATTCATCTTTCAGTTCGCATTCCCAGAATCTTATGACTTTCCA
>CAZMRG010000075.1:0-10979 GCA_964568655.1 uncultured Ignavibacteriales bacterium
CCTGCATTTTTATATCATGCAAAGCGCAAAGCCGATAAAGAAGATGTTTGAGTTTCTTAAGATGTAATTTTACCTCAACCCAGTCGCTTCGCGCCACCCCTCTCCTTTGAAGAGAGGGGAAGCGCACCAAAGGTGCGCGGGGTGAGGTGAGAAATAGTTTAACGATTTATTGAATGAGCATTAAAGACGAGTTAATATTCTTCTCCAAACTTTGCTATAACAACAGATTTGTTGCGGCGACAGATGGAAATCTCAGCGTCAGAACTAAGCGAAACACAATTTTAACCACACCGACCGAAATCTGCAAAGGAAGAATTCGTGAAGCTGATATTGCGGAAGTCGATCTAAACGGCATGCTGGTAAAAGGAAAAAATAAGCCGTCTTCAGAATTTAAGATGCACAGCTATATCTACCGTTCAAGAAAAGATATTAACGCAATTGTTCATACTCATCCAAGATTTGCAACGGCTTTTGCCGTCGCTGGCATTGCCCTCGATAAAATTATTCTTCCGGAGGTTTATCTTAAGCTTAAATACGTGCCGCTTGCAAAATATGCCACTCCATCAACGAATGAAGTTCCTGAATCAATATCTAAATATGTAAAAAATTTTAACGCGATTCTTCTTTCTAATCACGGGCTGGTAACATATGCTAAAACGCTGGAAGAAGCTTATATGCTGAATGAGAAAGTTGAACAGTTTGCCGAGATAAGTTTTTACGCAAGAGCTCTTGGCGGCGAAAAGGAATTGAATAAATCACAAATTGCAAAACTTAATAAACTTAGATCATATTGAATATAATAGTTTTGACCGGCGGCACATCCGCTGAAAGAAATGTAGCGCTTGCATCGGGTAAAGCAATTGCCGGAGCGCTAAAGAGTTCAGGCCATAATGTAAAAGTTATCGACCCTATCTTTGGCGCCAAACAGCCTGACGAAGAACAAATATTTGAAGGAAGGCTTGTTGTTGGACAGGAATTCCCGACAGCTGAAGAACTTGCGAAATACAGCGCCAAGAAAGTTATTGAATGTATCGACTCTGAATTGTTCGATAATATTGACATCGTTTTTTTGGGACTTCACGGGAAATTCGGCGAAGACGGGAAAATACAGTCATTGCTTCAGATGCGGGGAGTTAAGTATACGGGTTCCGGCGTTACATCAAGCGCAATGGCGATGGATAAAGATATTTCGAAAATTTTATTCAATCATTTTAATGTTTCGACGCCAAAGTGGTTCATGGCTGAAAAATCCGGTTATAACTTAAAAGAAATTGACAGAAAGATAGAAAATAGTTTCGGATATCCCGCGGTAATAAAACCGAACGATGAAGGAAGCACTGTTGGACTTTCAATAGTTCAGCCTGATGTTGAAGATGTTCAGCTAAACGGCGCGCTTGATAGCGCGTTCAGTTATTCAGGAAAGATCATGATTGAAGAATTCATTGAAGGCAGAGAGCTAACGGTAGCGATATTGGGAAACGATGCCTTGCCCGTTGTAGAAATTAAGCCGAAAGACGGGTTCTATGATTACGAACACAAGTATACAAAGGGAATGACGGAATATTTCTGTCCCGCTGATCTGCCCGCTAATCTTGCAGATGAACTGAGGGAAAAATCTCTTATTGCGCACAAGGCGCTTGGCTGCGAGGTGTACTCTAGGGTTGATTTCAGGCTAAATCCTGCCGGAGGGTATTTCTGTCTCGAAGTGAATACCTTACCCGGCATGACCGCGCTCAGCCTTGTGCCAAAATCCGCTTCTGCTATAGGCATGTCATTTGAAGGGTTGCTAAATAAGATAATTGAACTAAGTTTAGCTAAAGCGTAACTTGCAGTATGTCAGAATACAAAGACGACAGCTTTTTTAAAAACATTATCCGTTATATCTATGCCAGGAGGAGATTTTTCATATTTCTTCTCTTAATGCTGTTAATACTTTCTTACGCAGTATTCGGCAGGAAAGGATTGCTGCAAAGGGTTGACCTCGAAATAGAGAACCGCGAACTCCAGAAAAAGCTTAAAGAAGAACAGGATAAAACCCTGATGCTGCAGAAAGAAATTGATGAGATTAAAACATCGGATAAGAAGATAGAAAAAGTTGCCCGCGAAAAATACGGAATGACCAAAGAGGGAGAAAAGATATACAAGATCCAGGTAGATTCCGCAAAATAATTTTACTAATCAAATCGCTCGAATTTAATAAGCCATGAAGAATATAGTAACCACGCTTGAACAAATCCTTAAAATAAATTCGCCAACCGGATACACAATTGAAGTAATAAACTATGTAGAGAATCTATTCAAGGATTCTAAGCTGCATATAAAGAAAACCAATAAAGGTTCGCTGCTTGTTTCCTTTGTTGAGGATCCCGAGCTTGTGATATCAGGGCACATAGATACGCTTGGCGCGATGGTTAAGGAAGTTAAAGAAGACGGAACGCTTGCAATAACAAAAATAGGCGGACTTGTCCTAAATTCGTTTGAAGGCGAGTATGTGACCATCAGGAATAATGAAGGTAAATTATTCCGCGGCACGTTCCTGTTAAATAATCCTGCTTCGCATGTAAACAACCTTGTGGAAGCTACAAAAAGAGAAATTGGCAACATGTCTATCCGGCTTGATGAGCTTGTAAGAAACAAAGCTGATGTTGCAGCGCTTGGAATTAACGTAGGTGATTTTATTTTCTATGATACGCGTTTTGAATATACTTCAAGCGGATTTGTTAAAAGCCGTTTCCTTGACGATAAGGCGTGCGCATCAGTTATGATTGAAATGATTAAAGAACTTTCAGCAGGCGGTTCGAAAAGGAAAGTTGGTTTCTATTTTTCCAACTATGAAGAAGTCGGGCACGGCGCTTGTGTTGGAATTCCGGATTCCGCAAAAGAATTGCTTGTGCTTGATATGGCGGTTATAGGCGATGGCTGCGCCGGAAAGGAAGACGCGGTTTCAATATGTGTTAAGGATTCATCAGGACCGTATGATTTTACGGTTACAAAAAAGTTGCGCGAGCTGGCTTCGGCTAATAACATAATCTATGTGACGGATATTTATCCATACTACGGGTCAGACGGCAGCGCAGCGCTAGCCGCGGGATATGATGTTCGTGTTGGATTGATTGGTCCCGGCGTATCAGCCTCTCATGGCGTTGAAAGAACACATGAAAATGCGCTCTTTGAAACATATAAACTTACAAAATTGTATATAGAAAATACTTCAGATTGATGATTTTAACTATTTTGAAGTTTTTACATGCGCCTCTTCTATTTTGAATTGTTAGGTCAAAAAATTTGGCGTAAATTTGTACAAGAAACAACTAATTCACAAAATTGCGGAAACCGTTGTAAACTGCCGATCTGTTAAAGTTTCACGGTTAAATTGATGGTAATGTATGAAAAAATCCTTGTTTATTTTTCTTCTTTTAATTCCTTTCCATTTATCGCAGACCCAATGGGTTGAGCAAACTACTCCTTCCGGAATCAGCGTCTTAAATTGCATAAATTTTTTTGATATGCAAAACGGAATTTCGGGCGGATGGGGTATGTCAATTCCAAGTGTAAGCGGAATAATTATCCACACAACAAACAGCGGCATTAGTTGGACAATTTCTTCATATCCTGATTCATTGAGAGTAATGTTAGCGGTTACAATATTTGATCAGAACCGCGCCTACGGAATTGGAGCCTGCAATTTATCAACAGGAGCTCATCAATTTCATTTCCCCGGATTCGTATTTGCCCGGAATAAAAACATTCCGTACGGGCTTAACGCCCAGTTACTTTCAGAAGATACGAATACAGGGGGATACTTTATTAAAACTTATGACAAAGGCAGGACCTGGCAAACATACGGCGCAATAGCCCCAGAAGTAAAATACCTGACCGGAGGGTGTTTTACAGATACGAATACAGGTTTTGGACTTGCAATCACACTGGGGGGATTGTATCAGTCGAAGACAGGGATTATCAAGACGACTAACGGGGGGCTTAGCTGGATTTTTGTTAGTAGCCCGGACTCTGCGCAGGAATTATATGGAATTGATTTCTTTGATCCAAATACCGGCATTGCAATAGGATATGACAGGGTTCAGAATTCGCACTTTGGAATTCAGGGTTTGATCATGCGTACTTCCGATAATGGGAACACCTGGAGCAGGCAGTTATTTTACGATGTGGATAATTTCAAAGGATTGGCAATAGCAAATTCTACAACCGGGTTTGCGTGCGGCGTTTCTAATTCTGATTCAATGTATTCATCGGTAATATATAAGACTACAAATGCAGGGTTAAGCTGGTTTGAACTGCCGCTAAAGATTAGCGGAGCGATGTTTCAGGGCATTAATTTTGTAAAAAATTCCGGCGCCGGTTATGTATATGGCGATCAGTTTACTGAGATTTCAAAAGCTCCCTGGCTTTATTCTCAAAGTTCATACCTGATTTCTAAAACAACAGATTATGGACAGAATTGGTTCACTAATAATTTCCCGGATTCATCTCAGATACTTGTTAACGGATATGCTGTTGATTCATCAAATTGGTATATTTCAGGGGGAAATCTTGACAATGGCTACATTTTACATACTACAAACGGCGGCGGTGTAATTGGAATTCGCCAAACGGGGACCGAAGTACCGGCAAAATTTGTTTTGGGCCAAAACTATCCGAATCCATTTAATCCATCAACCAAAATTAAGTTTGAACTTCCCGTAAGTTCAGAAGTCATCTTCAAAGTTTATGATGTTATCGGAAGGGAAGTATATAAAATAACAGAAAGCGCTAAGCGGCCGGGAATGTATACGGTAGATTTCGACGGTTCAGGTCTGGCTAGCGGAGTTTATTTTTATAGATTAACCGCAGGTAATTTCAGCCAGGTTAGAAAAATGGTGATTTTAAAGTAAAGACTCGTTTTTACCAAAATTCAAAGGTAATTTGGTTAATTAGATTACCTTTTTTGTTTACAGATATTTGGAATTGTTTGTACGTATTAATTGTTTTATATTCATACGTATAAATCTAGACGAAATATGACGACAAAACTAACATTAAGCATCAATAAAAGAGTTATTGATAAAGCAAAGAAGTACGCTAAAAAACAAGGGAAGAGTCTTTCCTTGGTAGTTGAGGGCTATCTAAAAGCCATTACCCAGGACGAAGCAGTTAAAGATCCGGAAGAATTGACAGGCATAAGTCCGGAAGTACAGGAATTAGTTGGGATGATTAAAGCTCCAAAGGATTTTGACTATAAGAAAGTTCTTGAAGAAGCGCTTTGGGAGAAATATATGAAATGAGCGCCGAACTATTTAAAGTATTTCTCGATTCAGATATTCTTCTTGACGTTTTAATGAAAAGAGAACCGTTTTATTTATCAGCAACTAACATTATTGAACTTTCTAATAAACGGGAGATAGTATCTTTTGTTTCGTCAAGCTGCTACGCAAATGTGTTCTATGTTTTGAGAAGATTTTCTAATTCTGAAAAAGCAAAATCAGCTATCAAGGCTCTTTCAAATTTCCTGAACATACTTACGGTCGATAGCAGAATTATTCAAATGGCCCTTGATTCCGATCTTAGAGACTTTGAAGATGCAATACAATATTTCACTGCAAAGAGTCATAATCTGAAATACATTATAACCCGTAATATTAAAGATTACAGGATAGATGATATATCTGTTATGACGGCAGAGGATTTTTTGAAAATAATATAATTTGGAACTATTCGATACAAATAATAAGAAAGATAAACAGCAGGATTCAAAGTTTACTCCGCTTGCCGAACGCATGCGCCCCGGAACGCTGGATGATTTTGTAGGACAAAAACATCTTGTAGGTCCGGGTAAGCCAATACGCTCAATGATCGAGAACAATGACATTGTTTCGATGATCTTGTGGGGTCCGCCCGGCGTGGGAAAGACAACGCTTGCTTTAATTATTGCAAACTTAGTTAAGACAGAATTCGTTCAGCTTTCGGCGGTATCTTCAGGAGTTAAAGATGTGCGCCAGGCTATTGAACAAGCCGCCTATAATCAAAAACATCTTAACAAAAAGACAATATTATTCATAGATGAAATTCATCGCTTCAATAAAGGGCAGCAGGATTCATTGCTTCACTCGGTTGAAAGCGGAACCATAATTTTGATTGGCGCCACGACTGAGAACCCATCATTCGAAGTGATATCACCGCTTCTCTCGCGATGCCGTGTATATGTGCTTGAAGAGCTTTCAAAAGACGACTTTCTTTATATCATATCAAGCGCGCTGAATAATGACGTTGAACTGAAAGAAAAGAAAATTGAAATAGAAGATAAAGATATTCTTATCCAGTTTTCAGGGGGCGATGCACGAAGGCTCCTTAACGGTTTGGATTTAGCTGTTAAGCTTGCTAAGCCTGATAAAAAAGGAGTCATCAAACTTACCAATGCTGTAATTAAAGAAGCGTACCAGGCGAATTATATAAAGTACGATAAGAATGCAGAAGAGCATTATAATATTATTTCTGCATTTATTAAAAGCATTAGAGGAAGCGACCCGGATGCGGCAGTGTACTGGCTTGCAAGGATGTTGAAAGGCGGCGAAGATCCAAAGTTTGTTGCAAGGCGCTTGATAATTCTCGCATCAGAAGATATTGGAAACGCCGACCCGTACGCAATTACGCTCGCTACTTCTGCGTTTACTGCAATAAATTACATCGGCATGCCGGAAGCGCAGCTTGTTTTATCGCAGACGGCAACTTATTTAGCAAGCTGTCCCAAAAGTAATTCGTCGACTATTGCCATTGGCCGGGCAAATTCTGACGTTGAAAATCTGCCCGCCTATGACGTTCCGCTGCATTTAAGGAATGCGTCGACAAAGTTGATGAAAGATCTTGACTATCATAAAGGTTATAAGTATTCGCATGACTTTGAAGGAAACTTTGCTGAACAGGATTATTTACCAAAGGAATTAAAAGATAAAGTTTATTACAAACCATCTGAAAACGGCGCAGAGGCAAAAATTAAACAACGCCTGCTTGAATGGTGGAAAAACAGGAAAAGATAAATTTTCAAGAATAAAACTGGGCAGATCTATAATACCTGTCAGGTTTCCCGCTAAATAAATAATTATTTCATTATGGGATTAAAAAATATTGTTTACAAAGTTGATGGCGGCGTTGCAGATATAATGCTGAACCGTCCTGAAAAAATGAATTCTCTGGATGAAAATCTGATATTTGAAATAACAGATATGTTCACTGATTTTAATACAAGGGAAGAAGTTAAGTGTATCATTCTCAGCGGAGCCGGTGGTAATTTCTGTTCGGGCTTGTATCTGGATTACCTTCAGAAAATTTCTGAGTTTGATATAATGCAGAACAAGGATGACTCCCAGAAATTCAAAAACATGCTGCTTAGCATCTACAATTGCTCCAAGCCTGTTATTGCGAAGGTTTCGGGGTATGCGCTTGCCGGCGGCTGCGGGATTACTACATGCTGCGATTTCATTATTGCCGATGATACCGCGAAATTCGGCTATACTGAAGTAAAAATTGGTTTTATTCCTGCTATTGTGATGATGTTTCTGCTAAAGCGGGTTACAGAAACGGCGGCAAAGGATTTGCTGTTAACCGCGCGTATATTAGGCTCTGATGAAGCTTTTAAAATGGGACTTATCAATATGGTCGTGCCGGCTTATGCGCTTGATAACAGCGTGAATGAATTGGTCGCCTCGCTTATGAAGAATTCACTGAACTCAATAAAGCTGACCAAAGAAATGTTCCGCGCAGTTTCGGGCATGTCGTTTGAAAACGCGCTGGCTTATGCATGCGATATGAACGCTATTACCAGAATGACCGAGGACTGTAAGGCAGGCATCGCAAAATTCCTAAATAAAAATTAATAGGTTCCATCATGTTAAAAAAATCTACGCTGGCTTTTCTAAAAAAACTGAAGAAGAACAACAACCGCGAATGGTTCAACGAAAATAAAAGCTTATACGAAGATGCAAAGACGGATTTCGAAGTGTTTGTGTATGAGCTTATTCATGCCGTGTCGGAATTCGATGAATCAATTGCTTCTTTTCAGCCCAAAGACTGCATATTCAGAATTTACAAAGACGTAAGATTCTCAAAAGATAAAACTCCATATAAAACTAATTTCGGAGCGGTGCTGCAGGAAGGCGGAAAGAAATCAGGGTTAGCATGTTACTATTTTCATGTAAGCCCGACTGAATTATTCCTTGCTGGCGGCCAATATATGCCGGACCCGGAAAAATTACTTAAAATGAGAATGGCAATCGCATCTAAGCATAAACAGTTTTTGGCGATTGTTAAAAATAAAGAGTTCGTTAAGAACTTTAAAGAAGTTTGGGGCGGTGAGAGTTTAAAGACTGCGCCTAAAGGTTTCCCGAAAGAACACCCGGCAATGGAATACCTGAAAATGAAAAACTTTCTTGCGGAACATCAGCTGAAAGAAGATGAAGTTTTTTCGGAAGGGATAATAAAAAAGACTGCAAAGATATTTAAAGCAATGCAGCCTTTCAATAATTTTTTAAACGACGCGGTTAGATCTCGACTTTAAGAATTATCTTCTGGATTACCGTTCCCTTGTCGTCAAAATCTTTTAGCGAAGTGTAACATTTCTGGTTCAGATTATTCTTTATATATTCTACCACAAGTATATCCGTAATCTTACCTGTAACTGTTGTTTCTACCTGGGGCGTGCAGCCCATTAATAGGTCATCGCCTTTCTTAGTGGCAATAACAAATACTCCAAAGTAACCCTGCGAATTATCCGAGTAATAAATTTCATTTGATTTTACGGAAGAGTAATCCGTTTTCCTGTCATAGGTAATTGAATCTGATGCAACAATTTTAATTGTCTGCGTGGTTCCAATCAGCTCATTTATTTTTTTATAAACGAAAATCTCTTTTTTTGCCTGCACTTCGCTGGTCTGGTACAGATCATAAACAGCGCGGCAGTATTTTTCCAGGTCAAGAATTCCCGAAACGCCGGCTCTAATTTGAAATAAAGTCACAGCAGATATTATAATGACTATAGTAAAAATTCTTTTGAACATAATATTTGATTCAATTAAATTTAAGTATGATGCAAAAATAACCGATTTTACTGAACAAGGAAATAGCAAAATGTACGTAATCGTATATAAGTTGTGCGCTTAAAAATTAGCTTATTTCTGAAAACCCCTTTCCATATATTTGCCAAATTCTTTAAAATGAAGCTCAAAAGACAGGTTAAGAAAATAAGCAAAAGGATTGGAATTATTGGCTTTCCTATCGATCTAGGCGCAGACAGGCGCGGCGTCGATATGGGGCCATCTGCCCTGCGTTATGCCCAGCTTGAGGAAAAGCTGGAAAAGCTTGGATACAAAGTCAGGGATTTCGGCGACCTATATATAGAAGGCGCTGAAACTCAGCAGGTGCGCAATCTTAAACTTAAGTACATCTCAGAGATTCTGCGTTCATCAAACATACTTGCCAAAAAAGTAGAAAGCCTGCTGAACAGGAAGTTCTTCCCGCTTATCTTAGGCGGCGACCACTCTGCGGCTATCGGAAGCGTTGCGGGCATTTCCAGCTACTGCCGGAAACAAAAAAAGAATCTCGGCATGATCTGGATCGACGCACATACGGATATGAACACTCCGGAAACTACCCCATCCGGAAATATTCACGGGATGCCGCTTGCGGTTTCACTTGGACTCGGCGAAAAGCGTTTAGTGAGGATTGGCGGATTCTCGCCTAAGCTAAAACCTGAAAACGTAGCTATGGTTGGAATAAGAGACGTTGACCCTGCCGAAGCTAAGACAGTAAAAGTTTACAGAGAAAAAGGAATGCAGGTTTACACAATGAGCGAAGTGGATAAGCTTGGAATCCCTGAAATTATGGCGAGGATACTTGAAGATTTCAAAGGAAGAATAAATCATATCCATATGAGTTTTGATCTTGACGGAGTCGACC
This sequence comes from uncultured Ignavibacteriales bacterium, assembly GCA_964568655.1. Taxonomy (GTDB): domain Bacteria; phylum Bacteroidota; class Ignavibacteria; order Tepidaquicellales; family OLB5; genus CAWFKW01. The sequence continues at coordinate 9,946 of CAZMRG010000075.1, forward strand.
CCGAATATGCAAGTGGAGTCGGAACTCCGGTTGAAGGCGGTTTAACTTACCGCGAATCGCAGCTGATTATGGAAATGGTTGCCGATTCAGGATGCATGAGCTCGCTCGAAATGGTGGAAGTGAATCCCATTCTTGACCATAAGAATGAAACCGCTATGCTTGCCGTGGATTTTATTGAGTCGGCGCTGGGCAAATCAACGCTGTATGATTAACTACGAATCGCGAGTCCGCCAGAGGCGGACGCCTGCCTGCTGCAGGTAGGAAGCGATCTCTATGTTATGTAACCAAGAGTATTTAGCGCTACAACTTTCGGTCGCGGCACGAATATTTTTTTAGCTCCGTTAGGAGCGATATATTAATAGTACTGTTTGTAACAAAATTAAAGCTCCGTAGGAGCGGCATGTTAAATGGATTCCCGCTTTTGCGGGAATAAACTGGAGAATAAACATCATTAAACCATTCCTGTTCGATCTTCCACTAGATGAACTTAAAAAAATAGTCGCAGGCTGGGGCGCCCCTGCTTTTCGCGCCGTGCAAATAAGGGAATGGATGTACAAAAAGATTGCTTCATCTTATGATGAAATGAGCGACCTTCCTAAAAAACTCCGCGATAAACTGAAAGAAAATATCTCATTCACACATTTAAACCCGCTGATCGATTTGCTTTCAACAGATGGATGGACAAGAAAAATATTATTTGCTTTGCCGGATAACAGCCAGATCGAAACTGTTCTGATGGGTTACAATACGCGCCGAACTGCATGCATATCCACACAGGCCGGGTGCGGACTCGGCTGTACATTTTGCGCTACGGGACAGGCAGGGCTGCAAAGAAATATCACTTCAGGAGAAATTGTGGAGCAAGTTTTATTTTTTTCGAGGGTTCTGCAGAAGAAAAATGATAAGCTCACAAATCTTGTTTTTATGGGAATGGGCGAACCGTTTGCAAACTACAAACAGGTTATGCAGGCTGTAGATACATTGACGGACGTGGACGGATTTAATTTTGGCGCAAGAAGAATTACTATCAGCAC
>CAZMRG010000075.1:11079-15010 GCA_964568655.1 uncultured Ignavibacteriales bacterium
AAAAACGGAATTCCGAATACTCTTCGAATAAGGCGCGGTATTGATATCAACGCCGGCTGCGGCCAGTTAAGGCAGGAAGCGGCAGATAAAGCTAAAAAAACTACTTAAGACCTTATTCCTAATTTTGAATTGAGTTCGTTTAATATTAATTTCTGAATCATGGCAAAAGAAAAAGAAAGCGGGAGCTCAAAAAGGCTCAGAGAGCTTAAAGAAAAATCAAAGCTGGGCGGCGGCGAAAAACGAATTAAAGCTCAGCACTCAAAAGGCAAACTTCTTGCGCGCGAAAGATTATACGTTTTGCTTGACCGCGATTCATTTGAAGAAATGGATGCGTTTGTTGAGCACCGTTCGCACAATTACGGAATGGAAAAAGAAAAATATCTTGGCGACGGAGTTATAACGGGTCATGGCACAATTGACGGTAGGTTGGTTTTTGTTTTCAGCCAGGATTTTACAGTCTTTGGCGGCACACTTTCTGAAGCGCATGCGGAAAAAATTTGCAAGATAATGGACCATGCTAAAAGACTCGGCGCGCCTGTAATTGGCTTAAACGATTCCGGCGGAGCGAGGATTCAGGAGGGTGTGGTAAGTCTTGGAGGTTACGCCGATATTTTTCTCCGCAATACTTTGATGTCGGGCGTGGTGCCGCAGATATCGGCAATTCTAGGTCCGTGCGCCGGCGGCGCGGTTTACTCGCCTGCGATAACAGATTTTACTTTGATGACGAAGAAAACGAGTTTTATGTTTGTTACAGGGCCGAATGTTGTTAAGACTGTTACGCATGAAGATGTTACATTTGAGGACCTCGGCGGCGCAATGACGCATTCTGTCAAATCAGGCGTGTCGCATTTTGCTTTTGATAATGAACTTGATTGCCTTATGGCTGTAAGGAGGCTGCTCTCTTACATGCCCTCTAACTGGAAAGAGAAACCCCCGGTAAAATCTACGGATGATCCAATTGACCGCAAAGATGAAGCTCTGAACAATATTGTGCCGGAAGACACAACAAAAGCTTATGATGTTAGAAAGGTAATAGAATGTGTTGTTGATAAGGAAGGTGAAGCAAATTCATTTATGGAAATACATGAGCTGTTTGCACCGAATATAGTAGTCGGGTTTGCCAGGCTTGGCGGAATGCCGGTCGGAATAATAGCTAACCAGCCAAGCAAAATGGCGGGTGTTCTTGATGTGGATTCATCGGTAAAAGGAGCGCGCTTTGTGAGGTTCTGTGATGCATTCAATATTCCGCTTGTTGTATTTGAAGACGTGCCCGGATTCATGCCCGGCACTTACCAGGAGTGGCACGGAATTATTAAACAGGGAGCTAAGCTGCTTTACGCATTTGCCGAAGCTACAGTACCCAAAGTAACTGTAATACTGCGCAAAGCTTACGGCGGAGCTTATGACGTTATGAACTCGAAGCATATCCGCGGCGATTTTAATTACGCGTGGCCGTTTGCCGAAATAGCTGTGATGGGTTCGCATGGCGCCGCCGAAATTATTTTCAAAAAAGAAATAGACGCATCTGAAAACCCTCAGAAAATGCTGGCAGATAAAGTTGCCGAGTATAAAGAGAAATTTGCCAATCCGTACGAAGCGGCATCTCGGGGTTACATTGATGATGTGATAGAACCGACCGAAACGCGGCAAAAACTCATAAGGGCGCTGCAGATCCTGCAGACAAAAGAAGATTCGAATCCGGAGAAAAAACACGGAAATATACCGTTGTAAGAGGCTTAAAGGGAAAAAATCCCCGTTTAATTTGCATTGAAAACCCCTTAACAACACCTTATATTTACTTTAACTTATTCCTTTAATGCTATGAGCAGGAAATGTATAGTTTTCTTAGCATCACTTCTTTTTTTCACTTCAAATTGTTTCGGACAATCCGGATGGGTTAGTAAATTTTTTAATAATACTAGTGGGATAGGTAAAATCATCGCCAGAGACAGTGTTAATTATTTAGCGCTAAGCGGATATGGTAGATATTTTAAAAGCAGTGACTCAGGAAATAATTGGGTTTGTATTCCTGAATATTCTTTTGATTCAAGTTATGCTTTGTTTGATGGTCAGTTTATTAATTCACAAACCGGCTGGATAATTGGATCGGGATCTCAAACTAACAACGGAATAATATTAATAACAACCAATGGCGGATTGAATTGGGTTAAAAAGACAACAGGATTTAATAATCACAGTTGTTATTGCTTAAATTTTTTAAACGCTAATACAGGCTGGATAGGAACGTCTGGCGGTTATGACGGGTGGTTATTAAAAACTACTGATGGTGGCAACTCCTGGACTAAACAAGTTTTCGCTGGAAAATGGAATATTCGAACTGTACATTTTGTAGATAATAATACTGGGTGGATTTTGAGCGATAATATGTTTACAGCTCAAACTACAAATGGTGGATTATCGTGGATTCCAAAAACAATAAATAATATCCCATACACTCCTACAAATTATGTGAGTTTATTTGTCATTAGCGGAAATGAGAGTTGGGCTTTAGTATACAGCTCTAACGATGGGTTCAGTTATTCAAATTTTTTAAAAACAACAAATTCCGGATCAAACTGGAATTTAATGTATAGTTATTCAGACGGTTTAAATACAAATTCTCATAATTTTTGGTACCTTAATTTTCCAGCTTCATCAATAGGTTACGCTAATGGAGAATTTAATTATATTCTAAAAACAACAAACACTGGTGTAAATTGGACTAATATTGTTCCTAGTACTACTACAGGGATAATTGGTAACATTGGTTCATTATTACCTATTAATAATAATGAACTATTGGTTGGCGGCGGTTATTCATATTCAAACTCACCCGCATTTAATTATATTTTTAAATCTACAGACCAGGGGGCTAATTGGTCTGTTAAAACCTATAATTGGGATATAAGTTTTTTTAAAACCTATTTTATGAGCGCTTTTACTGGATTTGTCTTAGGCGATAGTGGGAAAGTTTATAAAACCACAAATGCTGGCGATAACTGGACATTAAGTTTGAATAATAGACAATATTATTTAAGAGATTTATCTTTCATAGATGCAAATACAGGATGTATCGTTTTACAGGGAAGAACCAGTCCTTATTCCGGCAAAATCATAAGAACTACGGATGAGGGAAGTAATTGGACAGAATTGACGCTGCCATTTAATTTGGAAATGAACACAATAAAATTTACACAAGACGGAACGGGATGGATTGGATGCGATAGCTTAAGAATACTAAAATCTTCAAGTTCTGGCTCAAACTGGACTTTATTACATTTGAACAATGATAAACAAATGCGAATAAAAAGTATTAGTTTTATTAACAATTCAACCGGTTGGTTGCTGGGAAATTATTATTGGGCCCAATATCCTTATGGGTCTTATGAAAAAGATGCAATTTGGAAAACAATAAATGCAGGGTTGAATTGGAATCTTATATTTGATTCAGTAGGTTCGACTTCAGATTTTCAAATTACTTTTTTAAATAGTAATGTTGGATATAAACTTGCATATTACGGGCCTATTTTTGAAAAAACTACTAACGGTGGAGAAAACTGGTTTAATACTATAATTCCAAATTTAAATTGCTCCAATTATTGTTATGTACAATGTTTTGGTTTTGTTAATCAAAATACCGGCTGGGTAGCAGGAGTAAACAGAGAGCAGGATTGCACAAAACTTTTAAAAACTACTAATGGTGGAATCAGTTGGGTTCTTCAATTTAGCAAATATAATAATACAATATGGTCGCTATCGGCTATAGATTCAAACTCTGCATGGTTTTCTGGCAATCGAAGTAGTATTTATTCCACTACAAATGGAGGCGGTTCTATTATTGGTATCAGCCCAATTCCAAAGTTGTTCACACTTTCTCAAAACTATCCCAATCCGTTTAATCCGCAAACGAAAATAAAGTTTGATATATCCA
>CAZMRG010000076.1:0-14982 GCA_964568655.1 uncultured Ignavibacteriales bacterium
TTATTCAGCGTCTGATGTTTTGACTTCGTTTATCGAAAATTCAATTTTCCATAACTCAATGATTTAGCGTCATTAAAGAATATCATTCAATGATACTTTTTTGTTTGCATCAATTTTTCTATTGACACGATTGTTTATGCATATTAGATTTGTATAAACAAATAAGCACTGTTTCAAAATGAGAATTTAATTAATAATTGAGATTATCTTCTGTAGGGGCGGACCCGTGTGCCTGCCTGCTGCAGGCAGGTCCGCCCGAAACAAAACAGAACAGAAAAACCAAGATTCCTCCCGATTAAATCGGGACGGGAATGACATAAAAAATCAAATATTATTTTAAAAATTAATGGGATCCCCGCATGCGCGGGGATGTGAATCATATGAAACCATTTAATGCAGAACTAAACAAAGATATACTGGCTCTAAAAACTCTTTCTATCAAAAAAGACAAAACGGATTTCCGCAAAGGCATAACCGAACTCATCGCAAAGCACGGTGTTTCACGCGCAACTGTTTACCGCGAGTTAAAGAAAGAAACGCCCGGCAGCTATTCAAGGCCAAATCATAATCCGCGAAACCGGCCAATAACCGAAAAAGAAATTGATATGGTCAAAGAGCTTCTGATGAGGAAGATCCCCATTATGGATATTGGACGCATCATGGAATCGGAAACCGGCGAGAAATACTCGTGGGACCGCATTGATGAACTTCGGCATATTGTTGATATAAGGATAAAAGAATCCGGCGAACCGTTAGACTCTCCCTTTGCAACTTCTTTCGGATATCCTATTAAATATATAGTGGAGCAGGCGCTTAACCTAAATAAAATTGCGCCTAATGCATACGTCGAGTTTGAGGCCGGGGATAAAAAATATACTCTTAATCACCAGGAAGCCCGCGATATCGCTTTAATTTGCGCCAATGCCATCGTTCGCGCCCGCAGTGGATTCAATGACGACATCACATACATGCGGGCCAAACTCAGAATGCTCTTCAGAGAAAAGATACGCACAGCGCCGGTTCAAACTACTATTAAGGAGTATTGGAACCTGAGAAGTATGCTGCAAACCTATGCCAGGGAATGCGAAGAGGAAAGATACTCAGAAAAATTAAATGATTAGTCAGAATCTCATGATGAATAATGATCAGTCTAATTTTCGTCGGTGAGAAATGAGACAGATTTTTGATGGAAAAATTGAAATTAAAATTCATAATCAGCAAATAATGTTCTGTCTCACGTTTCATCTGACTGTATCGCACGAAAGTGGCATTTTTTATATAAATAACTGTTATTTACTGTATTGTGTTAAATTATTCTCATTTATCTCAAATTGTAAAATGTTTCTGTTACCGATTGCTTTTTCGTCAATAGTTGTTTTGTTAAGCGCTAATTGATAATTTTGTAACCGCTCATTGCTAATTATTTAATTGTTTTCATTGAATTTTATGATATTTTTCGCTAAATTGATAGTTCGTATGCATTTAAAATTAAAATTAATTATCGCGGCGGTAATATTTCTTACGGCTGCAAACATATCATTTGCTCAAAACGATAATCTTGAGGCTACCACTGTTTTAAAGAATAAATACTTTGATAAACAGGGCAGGCCGCTTACGGGCAAAGGCGTTATTATAGGCGATGTCGATTCGGGCATAGATATCTTTCATCCAATGTTCTTCTTTGCTGATGGCGGCGAGTTCGACTGGATTGATGTTGACGGCGACGGCGTATTCACACCCGGAGTTGATGGCGTAGACCTAAACGGCGACGGCAAAATCACAAATGATGAAATTCTCCGCTGGCTTGAGATCAAAGGCGATTCATGGGGCCTTATAAGAACGCTTGGCGAGGACCCGAACAAGTTTAATCCTGATTTTGATTTCTTATACGCTGATAAGAACGGGAACAAGAAAAGAGATTTCGGTACGGGGGCAGGTTTTACCGAGAGCGACCCTGGTTACGGCGAACCGATGTTCATAGCTATTGACGCTAACGGCAACGGCAAGCTTGATAAGGGCGAAAAGATTGTGATGCTTAAAACTTCCAAAGTCAGAGCGGTAAGGGAAAAGAACGGCAACATCAGAAGAAGAGGCGTTGATATGATTGACCTCGAAGAAGATGATGACGGCCACGGCACAGGCGTCGCGGGATTGATGCTTGGCGGACACTACGGCGTGCAGAAAATTCATGGCATAGCGCCTGATGCAGAGCTTGTTATTTCAGACGTAGCATACGATTATACCCCCAGATTTGTCAGAAACTTCACCGACCTGATACAGTTCTTAAGAGATGAACATGTTAACATTTTGTTGTTTGAAGACGGCGAATGGATGTGGGAGTTTATGGATGGTTCATCGCCTGAAGAAGAATTGGTAAACCAGATGGCCCGCGACGGAGTTACTATAATAGGCGGAGCCGGCAACATGTCAACAGGCAACATGATCATTATTGATACTTTGAAATCCGATAAAGCTGCAACATATACCGCAAGGTGCACAGGCAGAGCTGAAGAAAATGCAAAAGTAAATAACGGAGTATTCTTTTCATTCCTATGGACACAGGAAGCTAACTTGAGCTTTACAATACAATCTCCTGACGGAAAAGTTTCGGAAGAACTTACTGATAATTCCGGCTCGATTAAATTAGGCGAATATAATGTTTATTACGGCCGCGATGCTTCTCCTAAAGGAACGCATATGTTTAAGCTTGCATGTTCAAAACAGGATTCGGGAATAATTAAAGGAACTTGGAAGATCAACGTTAAGTCGAATAACCCGATTATTTTAAGAGCGTATATAGTTGATGTAACGCAATCATGGTCAGGCACTTCAAGATGGGTTGACTCGCCAAATATTACCGATATATCAAACGTTTGTTTCCCTTCAACTGCCGATAGCTGCATGGCCATAGCGGCGTATGCGGTTAACGTTGGATGGATGGAAAAAGTAGGTGACCTTGCTACTTACAGCAGCCGCGGCTATAATATTGACGGCAAGCTTGGAATTGATCTGACAGCCCCGGGGCACTCGACATTCAGCGAAGGGAAAAATAATTCGTGGACGATATTTAACGGAACCAGCTCAGCGGCTCCGCATGTAGTAGGCGCTGCGGCTCTTTTATTGCAGTACGATCCAACGCTCACTCATGCCCAGATAAGACAGATATTACGGAACTCGGCGGCCAAAGATAATTTTACCGGGAGCGTTCCTAATCCTGAATGGGGTTACGGTAAGCTCGATATAGAAGGCGCAATTAAATATTTAATGCAATCAAATTAAAAAATAAAATTCATAAAATAATTATTATATAATCACGTGAAGAAACTCAGCAAAAAGAAAAAAGACGAAAGTAAAAATTACAAAGCGATGCAGCTTGCAAATCAAAAGCAGCAGCAGCGCAAAAAAAGGATCGACCCGTTTAAGTCGAGAGGCATAAAATACATCGATTATAAAGACGTGAAGATCCTGACACGCTTCGTTAACGAGCAGGGAAAAATTCTGCCATGCAGAATTACCGGCATCAGCTCAAAGATGCAGCGCGAACTTACAACCGCTATCAAAAGAGCGAGGCAGCTTGCTCTTATGCCGTTCGTAAGCGACGAATATAAAGCATAATTAAAATTGCGAACCCGATCCTGAGCGAAGCTTGCCCCCGCGAAGGCGGAGGTCGAAGGACGGGTGAAGCAATCCCATTAATAGTGTTTAGGCCCTCTTAGCTTTGAATAAGAGATTGCTTCTTCAGGCTAAAGCCAGAATCGCAATTAGAAAAAACATGTTCATAGATACTCACGCACATCTTAATTATCCTGCGGTTCTAAAAGATATCGAAGCCGTTCTTGAACGCGCTGTTCAAAGCGGCGTTGAAAAAATAATCGTCCCGGCTACCAGCTACAAATCATCTCTCGAAGTAATCGAACTTGTTCAAAAATACGAAATGTTATTTGGCGCTGTTGGTATTCACCCTACTGAACTTAGCGACTACGAAGAATCACATTTAAAATTAATTGATGAACTTTGCGCTGAAAATAAAATTGTCGCAGTCGGTGAAATTGGTTTAGATTATTACTGGGAACCATTTGATGCAGCTAAACAAAAAGAAGTATTGAAAGCCCAGTTTTCGATTGCGAAAAGCCATGGGCTGCCTGTAATAATTCACAACAGAAAATCATCAGAAGACTTGATGCAATTAGTGTGTGAAGAATATGCCAATGGGAAATTGAAGGGACAATTTCATTCATTCAGCGGCGATAGAGAAATGGCAAAGGAGTGCATACGAATGGGTTTCTATATTTCATTCACAGGTAACATAACTTACAAACCAAATGAAAGTACGCTGCTTGCGTATGAGATCGTAAAAGAATCACCTGTTTCCCAATTGCTATTAGAAACAGACACTCCGTATTTACCCCCTGTTCCTTACAGAGGGAAAGCAAACGAACCCTCATTCCTAAAACACACGGCCTCAAAAATTGCCGAATTAAGAGGTATTTCAATAGAAGAATTAGCAAATGCCACTACTGAAAATGCGAAACGTCTGTTCCTTATCTAGTTGCGTTAAACTCCTTATAAACATAATGTTATCTGAGTTGTTTCTGAACACAAATCTAACGCTTCCTTAACTGAATCTTAACTTTATACGGTTAGTTTTGTTTATATGCAAATTACAACTATGAAATATACAGACTATCTCAGCCGGCCTGAGGTAAGTAAAGAATTCAACGAAATGTTTGAGCTGAATAAGAACGACTTTAAAATGCGCAACAAAGAATTCGGATTAGATGATGAACATCTGGAATTACTTTCAATAAAAGTTGCATGGCTGGAAACTGATTTTTACTTTACTGACCGGCATAAAGAATTAGAAGAAATTACAAAATAAAAAAAGTCCGCTGCAAAGCGGACTTTTTGTTTACACACATTACACACTTTAAAACTTATTCAACCCCGCTTTATTATACCTGATGCTGACATTTATTTTTATAGAAGTCGCCCCTCCGCCGGACACGCTGTTCACATATAGCAATCCGAATATTTTAGAGGTAGTTGTTCCGTTGGCAAATTTCCCCTGTAAGTAAAATCCATAAACAGGAGTGATAGCTGTTGGATTACCAAGAGTTCCCCATGCTTGAGTACTGGAATGGCTAAGGAAATCTGCAGTATCAACAATTGTAGCCCCGGCCGATCCCCAGGCGGGAACAGAACTGATCGACGAGTAACCTGACTGCGATATGGTTGAATCCACTAGATATAATCCTGTTTTGGAACCGCCTGACATATCTCCCGATTGAAAATAGAACGGAGGACCGGTTATGCCGTTTCCGATTATAGCAATATCCTTGCTTGTTCCTGAGCTGACTGACTTACCAAGATAAAGATCTATTCCCGGAACCGATGACGGGAGATAATCAATATCTACATTTTCATAACTTACTACATTAGGATCGGCTGTTGTTGTGTTAGTAGTTGAATCGCTTGAACAACCATTGAAGACAGAAAGAAATGAAAAAATAACAAAAGCTGAAACTGAAGAGATCGCTATATTAAATCTATTATTGAATGACATAAATATGTCTCCGGTTAATTAAAATAAAAGTTACAAAACAAACTTTACTCCTGTGTAAATAAAAAACGATGTTGTCCGAATGCTGTTTATACTTTCGTTGTTTCCAAGGTTATTCAAACCGCCGTATTCGAATTTTACTCCCAGCAAGGGACCTATATATTTACTAATCATATATGCGCCCTGCACATTTCCGGTAAGGCCAAAATCAAACTTCTTAACGCTGTATATTGGCGAATTATCCGTCGACATAAGCAAACCGAAATACGGACCTACGTTACCGTCTATAATCACTTTGCCAACATCAATATCAAAATATAACAAAAGAGGAATATTGATAAAATTCAGGTTAAAATTAGTTCCGTTCGACTGCTGGAATCCTTTTGAGGAATATAACAGACCGGTAGTGAAACCAAATCCGAGAAAATCTACCGATAAAATTAATCCCGCTGCGGGCCCTACTTTTGAAGATGTGCTGTTAAGGTTGCTGGTTGTAGAATCAATTTTATTAAGGTCAAAGTTAGTATTAGCAAAATCCAAACCAACTTGTACATCAAGATTTAAGTTGATTATACCTCTCTTTTTAGCCAGTTTCGTTTTATCAATTTCTTTCATAAACGGCTTATATGTATCATTATCGCCCGCATATACTTTGGAAGACTGGAGAGGTAAAAAAGTTAAAGCGAGAATAAAAATCAGAATGATGGAAATAGTCGGCTTTATTTTCATTTAGTTAGATTTTAGTTATCAGAAATTCAATTGCCGGTATCTTAAATTTTACCAGAGGGCGTTTACTTATTTTCTGCTGTATTCCTCATATGTTGAAGAATGATCAGGGTCAATTTCAGAAAGCCTTTTATAAACTGTCTTATCATAGTAATCTGTCATCACAGTTGCAATCTCTAAATACTTAGCATCAAAAAATGCTTTGATAGTAAACGACCTGATTTCAGATTTTTTCGTTTTACCGATAAGAGTGATGGCGTCTGAAATTCTTTCAAGCGCCTGGCGCTTATTATATTGAATTGAATCTATTCCCGCAAAATGATACATCCAGACTCCCTTGCGGTAATTTTCGTATTTAGAATCTAAAAGTTCCTGCGGGTATGAATTTCTCGCGGCTACTAAGCTTGAGCTTCCGATCCAGCCCTGGTTGCCTGCACTATTGGCATTTGCGAGGTTGACAACATCTCTTGCTTTCTGAAAGCGTTTATCGCCAAGTTTATATTCCCATGAATCATCGTCCAGTCCGATGATCATATATGCGTAATAATCCAGGAAACTGGTAAGGTTGTTAAATTTAAGATCGTCGTGATAGAAACTCTGTCCCCTTATATAATCGAAATCCCACGTATCATCTTTGATCTTTATCAGCGAAGTAAAATTCGTAGTTCTGTAAATATATCTCTGAACAAATAACACTACTTGCGCTACATAGCTGCTGAAACCTGATGAAGAACTTATAAAAATCTGGATGTTGCATTTGATCTTATAAGGTTTGCCCTTGATGTCGTTTGCAATAGATTCGTCGGAGAATTTAGTATTGGTAAGATATTTCGTAACGTCGTTTTTGAAATCTGAAAGACGGTCCTTTACGTCGCTGCTTAAAGTCGACATATCAACGTCAACAGTCGGATCCAATTCCTGAGCAACAATTGTACGGGAGAACAAAACGGCAGAGATTAAAACCAGCAAAAGAGATATTTTTTTCATTAGATTTACTCTATTTCCAATAAATACAGCTATTAAATTAAACAAAGTAAGGTTCATAATCAATCCAGCAAATTTCATGCGCTTAACTTTGGATAATCTATTGTTAACCAATAATTTCCAGGTCATTTCCCTCAAATCCGGCTATAATATTTCTAACCTTATCAGACAATCTCTCAGGAGCGCCTGTAACCGCATTTAAATTTACCTGAACCGATTTCTGAGTGCAATACAAAATCCCGGTCCCGGAATTCACAAGCAAATGCTCGAAGCAAAAACTTGAATTTTTGATATATGATATTCTCGTAAATACATCAACTAATTCATCAAGTTTTGCGGGAGCTTCGTAAGTAATTTCGTTGTGTTTAACGTTGATTTTGAGATTGTTGTCAAATATTCCTGTCGGCAGTAAATGAAACCCAAGCCCTCTTACATATTCTACTCTTCCTATTTCACAATATTCAAGGTATATGGCGTTATGAACTATTCCCTGTGAATCAGTTTCAAAATTCCGCACGCGAATTTGAAACTTATGCTTATATTTTTTGAAATCCCTATCCGCCATTTCAGGCAAACAACTTTTTGAATGTATTTAGAGTTAGCTCAACTTGTTCTTCGCTAACATCAAGATGAAAAACCGCTCTTACAAATCCCGGGCTGCCTTCGGCCGCCAATATTCCGGCCCCTTTTAAATCAGAAACTAACTTTGCCGCGTTGTTCACTTTGAAAATAACAATGTTTGTTTGCACTGTAGAAAGGTCAATTTCAATTCCGTTCAGTTCGGAAATTCTCTCGGCAAAGCGGCGGGCTTTCTTATGGTCTTCTTTAAGCCTGTCAATATTATTATCCAACGCAAAAAGAGCTGCAGCTCCAAGAATTCCCGCTTGCCTCATACCGCCGCCAAGAACTTTCCTGAACTTGTGAGCCTTTTCGATCGTTTCCTTATCGCTGCACAAAATTGAACCGACGGGAGCGCCTAAACCTTTTGAAAAGCAAAACGAAACTGAATTAAAATAACCTGCGTACTCTTTGAGTGAAATTCCGGTTTCAACAACTGCATTGAATATTCTTGCTCCGTCTAAATGCGTCCTGATCTTAAGTTCTTTTGCAAGTTCGGAAACTTTCTTTATTTCATCAATTGGATAGATCGTGCCGCCGGCACGGTTGTGAGTATTTTCAAGACAAATAAGTGAGTTCTTTGGGAAATGATACCAGTCGGGCCTTAAGCTTTTTTTAATTTGTTCCGCGGTCAGAACTCCTTTGTTGCCTTTTACAGGCAATGTCTGAACGCCTGAAATAAATGCAGGGCCTGCAATTTCATAGTTGATTATATGTGAATCTGCCTCAACAATAATTTCTTCAGCGGGATTGGTTTGAGATTTTATTGCAAGCTGGTTAGCCATGCATCCGGAAGGAACAAAAAGCGCGGCATCTTTACCCGATTGCTCAGCGCATCTTTCCTGTAATTTATTTATTGTCGGGTCATCGCCAAATACATCATCCCCTACTTCAGCGTTTGCCATAGCCTCGCGCATTGCTTTAGAAGGACGCGTTACAGTATCGGAACGAAGATCAATATAATTCATTTACTAAAACTATTTATGGTTGTTTTTTATTCCCGCCTTCGTCTCCGCTCAGGCTGACAATTGTTATTTGTTGTTTGCAGTTTATTCTTCTACTTCTTCCTCTTCGCCTACAACGTTAGCGACTGCAGAAATCGTATCTGACTCGCCGAGCTTTATTAATCTTACACCCTGTGTATTTCTTCCCATTACGCGAATCTCGCCTACGTTCTGCCTTATCATTACACCTTTACTTGTAATAATCATTAAGTCGTCATTATCGGTTACTTCCCTTATCGATATCATGTTGCCATTCTTATCGCTTGATTTCATCGTAATAACGCCTTTGCCGCCGCGCCTTGTTACGCGGTAATCCTGCAGCTCGCTTCTCTTACCGTAACCTTTATCGGTAACAACCAGAATTGAAGCTCCGGCGCGTTTTACAGCCACCATGCCAACCACTATATCGCCTTTGCCAAGCCTGATAGCCCTCACGCCGCTTGCAGTTCTGCCCATCGACCTTACATCGCTTTCATTGAACCTGATCGCCATTCCGTCATGTGTGCCGATCACGATTTCCTGTTTGCCGTCAGTCATTTTTACGTCTACAAGCTTATCTTTGCCCTTCAGGTTGATAGCAATTATTCCGCTCTTTCTTGTATTTTCAAACATTGAAAGGTCGGTTTTCTTCATAACGCCTTCCCTTGTAACCATCATAACAAACAAATCCTCTGCAAATTCCTTGATGTTCAGAATTGCAGTGATATTTTCTTCTTTGATCTTCGCGACATAGTTTGAAATAGAGTAACCGCGGGCTGTTCTTGATGCTTCCTGTATCTCATGCACCTTCACCATATAGCATTTTCCTAAATCAGTAAACACCATAATGCTGTGGTGAGTGGATGCTACAAACATATGTTCTACAAAATCGTCTTCCCTTGTAGTAGCGCCTATAATTCCCCTGCCGCCGCGAGATTGTCTCCTGTAACCGCTAACCGGAGTGCGCTTTATATAGCCGTTATGACTTATAGTTATTACAACGTCTTCTTCTTTAATAAATTCCTTAATGAACTGATCATCCGAAACTTTCTTAGCGTTCATCACGATCTCTGTTCTTCTTTCATCGCCAAAAGTCTCCCTGATATGTTTTAATTCATCCATCAGGATATTGAGCCTTAAAGAATCGCTTGCCAGGATTGATTTAAGTTTCTCTATCAGCTTAATAAGTTCTTTAAGCTCTTCTTCTATCTTTTTTCTTTCAAGTCCGGTTAAGCGCTGCAGACGCATGTCCAATATAGCTTTTGCCTGAACATCCGAGAGCTTAAATCTTTTCATTAACGACGCCTGGGCTGTCGGCACATCTTTTGACTTTTTGATGACTTTTATCACTTCATCGATATTATCGAGAGCTATAATATATCCTTCAAGAATATGAGCGCGTTTTTCTGCGGCATCAAGGTCAAATTTCGTTCTGCGTATAATAACATCCAACCTGTGCTCGACAAAAAACACCATCATCTGCTTCAGGTTAAGCACTCTTGGCGCGCCATCTACAAGCGCGAGCATTATCACGCCGAAAGTGATCTGCATTTGAGTATGCTTGAACAGGTTATTTAGTATTACATTGGCCGAGCCGCCGCGTTTAAGCTCGATAACAACCCTTGTTCCGTCTTTATCTGATTCATCTCTGATATCAGAAATATCCTCTATCTTTTTATCGCGCGCCAGGTCGGCTATATTTTCGATCAGCGTTGCTTTATTTACCTGGAAGGGAAGCTCAGTAATGATAATACTTTCTCTGTCGCCTTTGCCAATTTCAATGTTCGCTTTAGCGCGGACAATAATTTTCCCTCTGCCGGTTAAATAAGCGTCTTTTACTCCTTCATAACCCCATATTATACCCGCGGTCGGAAAATCAGGCGCCTTCACATACTTCATCAATTTTTCTATTCCAATAATCCACTCGCCGGAACCTTTCTTCTTATCATGTTCCCTGCCCTCTTTAATCAGCGCTATAATTCCGTCCACAACTTCTGTTAAATTGTGCGGCGGAATGTTTGTAGCCATACCGACTGCAATACCGCTTGAACCATTTACCAGCAGGTTCGGCAATATTGAAGGAAGCACTGAGGGTTCGCGGGAAGTTTCATCGTAGTTAGGTATAAAATCAACCGTGTTTTTTTCCAGATCGCTTAATATAGTATCCGAAATCCTTGCAAGCCTTACTTCAGTATAACGCATAGCCGCAGGCGAGTCGCCGTCAACCGAGCCAAAATTCCCCTGCCCGTCCACTAACGGATATCGCAGCGAGAAATCCTGCACCATTCTCACAATTGTATCGTAAATTGCTTTATCGCCATGCGGATGGTATTTACCCATCACGTCGCCAACAACCCTGGCTGATTTCTTGTATGCTCTTCCGGGAGCAAGCCCCAGCTCATTCATCCCATAAAGCACGCGCCTGTGAACAGGTTTCAAACCGTCCCTTACATCAGGCAGCGCTCTTGCCACAATTACGCTCATCGAGTAATCGAGGTATGAGCTTTGCATTTCTTCTTCTATATTTACCGGTATTATTTTTTCGTTAGCCATTAATATTTTTCCAGATTAAAATTGTTCGTTCTAAAATTAAGAAAACATATCAACAGGATTTACTCCCTGCAGCGCGCGCATCAAACCAATTTGACCGGTGTGATAGCTATCGTGCTGCAAAACCTGCCTGAAGAACATAATATTTTCTTCCGTAGATTCATACAAACTGTTTCCGAGCTTTTCGGCGACGTTTGTAAAATGTTCATGTATCAATTTCGCTTTTTCAATTTCAGCCTGCCAGTTCTCTTCGTTCTGAATTTCAGGCAGCGCTTCCCAGTTTCTTTCTTTTGCATTCAGCTTTTCATTATCTTTCACATAAACTATCGCCCACTCTTTCCAGTAATTCATATGGCGCAGATATTCCCATATGCAATGCCTCTCAGGGGATGGCCGCCACAAAGCATGTTGGCATGTTAATCCTGTTAGCTGCTGAATAAGTGATGCCTGCCAAAAATTTTTACCTGAAAAAAACTGAGCGGCATCATTTAAAAAAGCATTTTTGGGATCCTGTGTTTTTGAATCCATTGCAAAAAATACTTAAAATTTTATTAAATTCTAACGATTGTTAACGACAGGAATTTTCTTGAATTTCCAATAATTTAGCCATTTTTTGGGATTAATTCAATTCATTCAAAAGGTATTTTATCACTTCAAAAAGCGGGCGGGAAGCGCCGGAAGCCGCCGCAAGAACGTGTTCGTGAGAGGTTGGCGCAAGGTCGTTTTCTTTAAGCAAATTCGTTATAACTGACACTGCGGCAACATTCATTCCCAAACTCTTTGCCTCGAAGACTTCGGGTATTGTTGACATTCCGACAGCATCGCAGCCAATTTTTTTAAGCGCCCTGATCTCCGCCTTGGTTTCGTAAGCCGGACCGGAAGAACAGCAATAAACGCCTTCATACATGTTTATTAAAAGACTTTTGGCTGCAAGCGCAATTATGTCATATAATTCTTTTGAATAAGGAAAGTGCGTTTCTTTGAATATCAGTTTTTGATTCAAATTCAAATGCGATTTCAGCAGCATCATATCTCCAACGGCAAATGAAGGATTCAACCCGCCCGCTGCATTAGTTATCAGAACATTCTTAACACCCATTTCGGCGGCAGTTTTCATATTTGCGGTAATTTCTTCAGGTCCATAGCCTTCATAAAAGTGTTTCCTACCTGAAAAGAATAAGACCTTTTTGTTACTAATTTCAGATGTGAAAACCAGCTTGCTATGGATGCCGTTATTATCCTCAGAAATAATATCAATTCCCGGCAATTCAGAAATGAATTCTCCTAATCCGGATCCCAGTACAACCGCCAGTGATATTTTTGAGATTGCCCGTTTTTTTGATTTTGTTTTCGTGGTTTTATTCAAATTTTTATTCAATATTGATGATACGTTTTTGAGCCGCTATATGCCTGAAATCAGATAATCATCCTGTTATTCGGGATTTTAGTGTTTCAATGTATCAAAAATAAAGCTATTTTGCATAAATAGCATTGGTAAATCCAGTAGCATTTATTCACATATTTCATTAATTTTATACCGTAATTTGTGGGAAACAAATCTGGCGAAAAAAGGGTTAAATAAGTTAAGAGAAATAAGGAAATTAATCACTTTTGAGATGGTAACAGGATCAAGTATAATAAAAGCTAAGGAGTATTTGGATAAGGCTTATAAGCTTCAAATGGACGGAAAACTGGATGAAGCCATAAAGCACTACAAACTCTCGATAGAATACTACCCAACGCCGGAAGCGCACACTTATTTAGGGTGGACATACAGCTTTAAAGGCGATTTAGATGAGGCGATTGAAGAGTGTAAAAAAGCCATTGAAATTGACCCGGATTTCGGCAATCCTTATAACGACATAGGCTCATATCTGATCCAGCAGGGAAATTATGACGAAGCGGTTACATGGCTGGAAATTGCATTGAAAGCAAGACGGTACGATGCCAAGCATTTCGCTCACGTAAATTTGGGCAGGGCTTATGAGCTGAAAGGATTGTGGTTTGAAGCGGTAAAGGAATACCGCGAAGCAATGAATTTGGCTCCAAAATATGAAATTGCCCAAAAGCTTTACTATAGTTTGCAGGGAAAACTAAATTAAGAATTGAAGTTCTAAAATCCCCAAATGTCGCCACAAGGGGATGTATTGATAAATCAATTAAAATTGTTAAATGAGTTTGACCCGTACGCGTTATAATAATAGATCGTTCTATCCGTTTGCAGCGCTGTTTACTCTGTTGGTTTCGGCCGGGGTATTTTTCAGCTGCGAAGAAACCAATATTTTTTCTGATAAAGACGACGTTGCTTTAGGCAAGGAGTTTGATAAGCAGATAAAAAGCGACCCCGTGCATTTCCCTATGCTTGACGGACACCAGGAAATTAAGGATTACGTAACCGGCATCGGCAAATACATTATTAACACTTCTCCGAAAATTGAGAAGAAAGATATTTACCCGTACAACTTCCAGGTTATTAACGATACGATAGTCAACGCGTTCTGCACGCCGGGCGGATATGTTTACGTTTATACCGGTTTAATGAAGTTCATCGATAACGAAGCGACCCTGGCAGGCGTTATGGGCCATGAAATTGCCCATGCCGAAAGAAGACACGTCACTCAAAGACTTACCGCTTACTACGGCGTTAACATGCTGCTTGGTTTTATTCTTGGAGGAAATCCCAGCTTGCTTGCGGATATTGCCGCAAACCTGTTTGTTGGTTTGGCATTTCTGAAGAACTCAAGAGAAGATGAAGCTGAAGCCGATTATTATTCAATACAATACCTGAAATCGACAAAGTATTACCCGGGCGCGATAACTTTCTTTTTTGATAAGATAAAGGAAGAACAGAGGAAAAAGGGAGAAACTCCGGGAGATCTTGACAGGCTTTTGGCCGATCATCCCCTGCCTGATGACAGAATAAAAGCCGCGCATGATGAACTGAATAAAATTGTTCCGGCGCCCGATCCGACAAAAGGTTTATTTACAAACGAATACCAGGATATGAAGCAAAGGCTTCCGTAATGCCCTCTAAAGGAAATTCCTGATTTCGCCCGGGAATGCGAAGTCTGGAAATTAAGGATAACAAATTAAAAAGTATTTTTCATTTCGGGATAAATCATCCTGAATAACTGATTTAGAATTTTTTTACTGTCATTTGAAAAAAATAATATTATTATTATTCATATTTGTTTGCACATGCTCCGTTTGCTTTGCACAATCGGATATTAAAGACGATTCATTTAAATTCGCTTTTACGCTGCCGGCAGGCTGGACCCAGAAAGACAAAAAAGAAACAAAGGATTCAGACGGGATATCATATTCATTTCAGAAAGATGATACATCATGCGCGATAATGCTGCTTGCATTCAGGATACAGGCTGTGAAGAACCTGGATGATTTTGCATATACGATCGAGAAAGACGCGTCGTTGAACATCCCGCCGCGCGACGGCGATTACGTACTTGGCGATGCAACTTATTTCGACTGGAAGATCGCTATGTACAAAGACGTGCTTGCTGTAGAGAAAATTTATTTCTTCCGCACTAAAGAACCCGACGC
>CAZMRG010000077.1:0-14967 GCA_964568655.1 uncultured Ignavibacteriales bacterium
AGGAAAATGGAAGAATAACATAAACGACTCCGTTATTGAACACAGCCGAACCAAGCACGAGCTTGAGAATTTTATGGACCTGTTGATCCCTTTAGGGATAGTGCCCGTCAACGGCGAATATGACTTTGATGACTTACAACTTGAGTTCTTTCTGACCCCGGCTGACCGGAAATTCAGGGATGATTTCTGGATAGCCAATAAACTGACAGATAAAACAGTTATATGTTTTCATCCCGGCTGCGGCGAAAACGGGAAGCCAAGAGAATGGGATATAGATAATTATATTAAAGTCGCAAAGCGGCTTTACGAATCAGATGACTCATTAAGAATTCTCATAACAGGAACAAAACTAGAGCATGAGCTGTGCGACAAATTGTATGAAAGTATCTCTTCATTTGCTATCAACACGGCAGGAGAGTACACACTGGAACAAACTGCGGCATTAGTTGAACGTTCAAAATTAATGTTGTGCAGCAATACAGGAATATTGCATGTCTCGGCATGCGTGGGAACAAGAACAATAGGCTTGCATGGCCCTACGAACCCTGTCAAGTGGGGAGCATACAGCAGGGAAGCTATAGCGGTGCAGAGCGATAAATTCTGCAGTCCGTGTTTGTACTTAGGGCATGATTACGGCTGCAACAAGCCAACATGCATGACACATATTACCGCAGATGAGGTTTATCTTGCCGTACGGAAGGTGTTACACCCGGAGTTATTTTTAAACGTGATTATGAACTAAAAACACTATTACAACTTTATGAAAGTAGGAATTTTAACAGGCGGCGGCGATTGCCCCGGATTGAACGCAGTTATAAGAGCAATTGTAAGAAAGTCTCTCCAGTTCGGCTGGGAATGTATTGGAATTGAAAACGGATGGAAAGGCCTTCTGGATTTGGATGTATTCAGACTAGATCTTAACTCGGTTTCGGGCATACTCCAAAAGGGCGGAACCATATTAGGTACATCAAGAACAAATCCGTACAAAATAGAGACAGGCGAGAAAACAGTTTTTGAAAACGCCGCTAAGATAGGAATGGATGCTTTGGTTGCTGTCGGCGGCGAAGATACACTCGGAGTCGCAAATAAGCTCGCTCAAAAGGGTTTCAAAGTTGTCGGCGTTCCTAAAACAATTGATAACGACCTCAGCGGAACGGATTATACGTTCGGGTTTGATACGGCTGTAAACATTGCAATGGATGCAATAGACAGGATTCATACCACCGCAGAATCACATCACAGAGTCATGATTGTTGAAGTCATGGGCAGGCATGCCGGCTGGATCGCAATGCACTCAGGTATAGCGGCAGGAGCCGATATTATTCTGATCCCGGAAAATGTAATTCAGATAAATGACATTTTGAAAGTTGTTGCAAGAAGACGTGAGAGAGGCAAAAAATTCTCGATAATAGTTGTAGCTGAGGGCGCTGTTATAAGCGAGAGCGACCAGCAGGAGGCAAAAATTGTGGTACAGGATGAAAAACTGGATTCATTTGGTCATGTAAGGCTCGGGGGAATTTCAAATATACTAAGTGACATAATCGAACGAAAAACAGGAATAGAAACAAGGTCGGTTGTTCTTGGCCACATTCAAAGAGGCGGATCCCCGACAGCTTTTGACAGGGTGCTGGGTTCAAGATTCGGAGTTTACTCGGTAGAAATGATAAGGGACGGGAAATTCGGCAGAATGGCCGCCCTTAGAGGCGCTGAAATTGTCGATATTCCCTTTGATGAAGCAGTTTTAAAGCTTAAAACTGTTGACGATAAATTTTACGACGTTGCAAGAGTATTCTTTTCATAATTTGTTCCAATTTTAGATAATTTATTACCTTTGAATTTTTGTCGAAAAATAGGTATATTTAGAGTTTGTAAAACGAAAAATAAGGCATTTTAGATGTTAAAAGCTCGAAAGAAAATAACGCATAAAGAACTTAAGCAGGATAAGCTTGTAACGGCATATTTTGAGTCAAAAGACTGGTTCGCCAACCCGGATAATAAAAGGAAGATCTCTATTGCAGCCGGAATTGTGGTGCTTTTGGCAGTTGCAGTATTTTTTTATGTAAGCAACCGGAAGACAAAGAGCGAAGAAGCTGAGACTAAACTTTCTGCGGTAATAAGTTTGTATGACGAGGGGAAATATCCTGAGTCTATTAACGGCGATTCAAGCGGAAATGTAATGGGATTAATTAAGATCGTTGATGAATACGGCGGGACTGAAAGCGGCCAGACTGCAAAACTGTACCTTGGCAACTGTTATTTTAATATGAAAGACTATGACAACGCCATGAAACAGTTTGAAGATTATTCAGGGAAGAATGATATTATAAAGGCTTCGTGTCTTTCGGGTATCGGCGCGGTTTATGACGCCAAAAACGATAATAAAAAAGCCGCTGAATATTTTGAAAAGTCCGCTAAGGTTAACAAGGATATCGTCATTAACCAGGAAAATATTTTTTATGCGGTCAGGGCATATGCCCAGGCGGGGGACAAGGAGAATGCAAAAAGGATGTATGATTTGCTCAAGGACCAATATCCCAAGTCAAAATACATCGCTGATTCAAAGAGGTTTGAATCGCTGTTCAAAGACTGATCTTCTAACTAATTTCATTATTGAGATTTTTAAAACACAAAGCACATTTAACCGATGTCTTTGTGTTTTTTATTTGTAACTAACATAAAGTAACAAACATGAACTGGCTTGATATAGTTATTATAGCGCTTGTTACACTTCCAACATTTTTCGGGTACAGGAAAGGATTCCTCCGGAAATTATTCGGCATTGTTGGAATACTCTTCGGATTTTTCCTTGCAGTAAGATTTTACTCCAACGTATTTGATCTGCTCTCCAAAATAATCAAGTCCGATCCGCTTCTTGCAAAAGCGCTTAGCTTTTTACTTATAATAGCCGTAGTGTACGCGCTTTCAGTTTGGGTAGCTACGTTTATGTCTAACATTAATTCAGGGACCAAGGGCATTGATAAAATTGCGGGCGCTATTACCGGATTCATACAGGGACTTATTATCGCAAGCATTCTTTTGGTAAATTTATCTTACAGAAACATGCCGGACCAGCAGGTAAGGAACTCATCTTTTCTTTACCCCTCAATTTATAAAATTGCGCCTGCTATATTTGACAAAATTATTGATATAACTCCCGGCATTAAAACGACATACGAAGAATATAAACAGCAATTCCTGAACAAATGAGCAGTATACTTATCATAGAAGATGATAAAGCCATCGTAGACGTTCTCAGGATGATACTTGAGCAGGACGGCTATGAGATAGATCACGCATTCAACGGCCCTTCGGGATTAGAAAAATTCAAGATAATAAATCCGGACGTAGTGCTGCTTGATATCCGTATGCCAAGGATGGATGGCATCGAGGTGCTTCAGGAGATAAGAAAGATAGATACACGTTCAATAGTGATTATGATTTCCGGGCATGGAAATATTGAAACAGCTGTGCAGACCACCAAGCTTGGCGCATATGATTTTATCTCCAAACCATTTGATGTTGAAAGGCTGAAGCTTACTATACAGAACGGGCTTAATTTCCAAAAGCTTCTCCTGGAAAATGAAATAATGAAGAACAGGATCGCATCATCTGAAACTCTTATCGGCGAAAGTGATGAGATGTTAAAGATGAAAGACATGATCCATAAAGTCGCGGGAACCGCCAGCAGAGTGCTTATTACGGGGGAAAACGGAACAGGGAAAGAGCTTGTTGCAAAAGAGATCCACAAACAAAGCGATAGGAGGTCTCATCCTTTTGTACATGTTAACTGCGCGACCATACCTTCGAACCTGATCGAAGTTGAACTTTTCGGAAGCGTTGAAGGATACCTTTCATATTCACCTTCAAAGAAAATAGGAAAGCTGCAGATGGCAAGCGGCGGTTCACTTTTCCTGGATGAGGTAGCTGACTTGAGTTTGGATGCGCAGGCTAAGCTTCACAATGCGCTTAATGAGAGTAAAATTGAACCTCTTGGAAGCAACAACGTAATTCCAATTGATGTAAGAATTATTTCATCAACAAACCGCAATTTGATAGAGCTTATTAACGAAGGAAAATTCCGCGAGGATCTGTTTCACAGGCTAAACGTTATAAATGTGAAAGTGCCGCCGTTGAGAGACCGCAGAGATGATATTCCGGCCCTGATAAAGACATTTGCGGAAGAGATCTGCAGTTCAAATAACATTTCACCCAAAATGTTTAACGAACAGACAATTAATTATCTCAAATCTCTTAAATGGCATGGAAATGTTAGAGAACTTAAGAATGTTGTTGAAAGACTTATCATACTTTCCGATACGGATGAAGTTGATATGTCGTTAATTGAAGGCAACGAACAGATTTTCACTTCCGAGCTTGATAAAATTATTAACACAGATATCAGCCTGCATGAATTTCAGAACCAGTCTGAGAAAATTTTTATCGAAAAGAAGCTTGCCGAAAACAGCTGGAATATTTCCAAAACAGCGGAGAATCTGAACATACAGAGAAGCCACCTTTATACTAAGATCAAACAATACAACATAGAAATCCCTAATAAGGATTAATTAGTATCCCCGGAGCTACCTTTATTACTTTGCATTGATAGGTATCAATACTTTATCTAAATTAGTGTAAATTATTAACGAACTCAAAACGAAAGTTATCATGGACGAAGAAATTATTGAAGGCTGGCAAAAAATTTTCGAGACATACGATTATATGCTCTCCGAACTTATTGAAGCCAAACTGCATGATTCAGGTATAGAATACCAGCTGATGAATAAAGCTGATATTGGCAATACAATGGTGGTCGGCAACGCGGAAATGGGCAGGGAAGCGGTTGGAATGCCCCTTAAGTTCTTTGTAAAGCCTGAAGATGCCGAAAAGGCTCTTGGACTTATAAACGAGGACAAATCCAAGATGATGGATGACCCCAATATTGAATTTGAGGAACCTACAGATAATTCGTAATCCGGTTTTCTTAATTTTTCAGGAGTTTCTCTGACGCAATATCTCATAAAGGAGGACTCCTGCAGAGACTGATACGTTTAGAGACTCAATTCTGTTTGCAACAGGTATTTTAACCAATTCATCGCATAGATTAGCGATATTTGTACGCAATCCTTTTCCTTCGCTGCCAAATACAACCGCGAATCTGCCTTTCAACTCCAAATCAAAGTGACTTTGTTTAGCTTTAAGCGAAGCGCCAATAACAAAGAAATTACTTATCTGCAAACTCTTAATTGCATTATAAATATTATTTTTAAGGCAGATCTTAATGTAATTTGTAGCTCCAGCGGATGCTTTGATAACAGTATGCGTAACCTTAGCAGAATTCTTCTCTGAAATTAATACTCCATCCGCTCCCACGGCAGCAGCTGTTCTTATGATAGCCCCCAAATTATGCGGGTCCTGTATCTCATCCAGTACAACAAGCAGTACATCCTTCTTTTCCCTTAGCTCTTCAACTAATTTGTCTAAGTCATAATATTCAAATTCAGCTGCAACTGCAATTACACCTTGGGAAATTCCTTCAGATTTATCTTTCTTATCGATTATTTTCTCAAATTCCTGCTTGCTTCTGCGTTCTGTCTGTATATTTTTCTTTTTGGCTATCTCTTGTATCCTGCTAACCTTGCTGTTAGTTATCCCCTCAAGTATTAATATTTTTTCGATCCTCTCAGGGGCAAAATCAAGCGTTTCAAGCACAGGGTTCAATCCGATTATTAACATGATTCAAACAATTCCTTTACAATTTCTATTTATTTTTCAATTATCTATATTTGAGCGTTACTTTCAGACGTGAAGTCCAAAATTCCATAGGGCTGCAATATTTGTAAACATAATAAATGGATTCCCGGTGGAGTTTACCCCGTGCTTTGACACGGGGCGGGAACGGGTATAATATCGGTTAATTATAGCGCTTGTAAAACCATATCTCAACTACAAAATAAATCTTTTGGAAAACACTTCCGTTAAGCCAATACATTCATTTAAATACAGATTCAGAAGAGGAATGAACTGGTTTCCTCTTGGCCTTACTTATGCCACGTTCTACATGGGCAGGTATAACCTGAACGTGTCGAGTAAGACTATGATCGACATGTTCCATTTCTCTAAAGCTGATTTCGGGATCATAGCTACAGCCGGGTTCTGGACCTATGCCCTAAGCGTTATATTCAACGGACCGTTAGCTGATAAAATCGGAGGTAAAAAATCGATACTTATCGGCGCAGTCGGAGCAGCCGTATTTAATCTGATCATCGGGCTTTTATTTCTTGGCGAGTGGCAGACTAAGATCATTGTAGGAATGTCATTGTTATACTCGGCAAACCAATTCTTTCAGTCGTTTGGAGCGCTATCGGTCGTCAAAGTGAACTCATATTGGTTTCATGTGAAGGAAAGGGGAGTGTTCGGCGGCATATTCGGAATTATGATCTCAAGCGGATACCTGCTGGCTTACACAGTTGGGGGATATATACTTTCTCATTTCCCATGGTTCTATGTTTTCATCATTCCATCAGGCGCAATTTTAATAATGTTTGTTATTGACCTGTTCATTGTAAAGGATAAGCCTTCGCAAGCCGGGTTTGAGGATTTTAACACCGGCGATGCTACTTCTAACGACGAAGATAAAGATAAACCGCTCGATTGGGCGTACCTTGTAAAGAAAGTCTTAACAAACCCGATCATAATAACAATCGCTATCGCTGAATTCTGCACAGGATTCGTCCGCCAGGGATTACTTCTCTGGCTTGTTCCGTTTTTATCGGAAGTACATCACATCGCGCCTGATACATATTTATTTAATGTGGCAACGCTTGGTATAACTATTGGCGGAATACTGGGCGGCTTATTATGCGGTTTTCTATCCGACAGAGTTTTTCAATCACGAAGGGCGCCGGTTGCTTTTATATTTTACATGGGGCAAATAATTTTTATTCTCCTGCTTGGTTGGACAACCAATGCTTCAGTTGCAGCTTATCTGGTTGGCATTTGCTGCATGTGGATATTTGGAGTACACGGTATGCTATCAGGCACAGCGTCTATGGATTTTGGCGGCACAAAAGCTGCGGCAACCGTAGCTGGTATGCTTGACGGGATTCAATATTTAGCTTCAGGCTTAACGGGATTTTTACTCGGCGCCGGACTGGATAAATTCGGCTGGCCCGCATGGACATTTATGATAGTTCCGTTTTCACTTATCGGCTCTTTAATGATGATACGAGTATGGAACGCAAAACCGGGAAACCCACGAGTCCCGGACCCGCCTGAGTCGTTAACAGGAGCCGCTCATTAGTATGCAATTTGACACAGTCCTGTTTGACCTTGATGGCACGTTAACCGATCCCGTTGAAGGCATAACCAATTCATACTTGTACGCTCTGGATAAGCTGGGCTTGCATGAATCAAATCCGGGTAAAATAAAAACCTTCATGGGCGCATCACTACACCTATATTTCAAAACAGAACATAATATTGATGAAGCGAAGATGGTAAGCGCAGTAGCAGCGTATAGAGAATATTTTTCTACCCGCGGACTTTTTGAAAATAAACTGTATGACGGTATTTCTGAAATGTTAATATCTGCACATGATAAAGGAATTGCATTATATCTTGTTACATCCAAGCCAACCGTGTTTGCAAAAAAGATACTTGATTACTTCGAACTGGGAATTTATTTTAAAGGAATTTATGGCTCTGATCTTACGGTGCAAAACAAAGATAAAGAAACGCTAATCAGAGACACAATAGAACATGAGAACCTTCACGGCAAAAGTATTATCATGGTGGGGGATAGGGAATTTGATGTTATTGGAGCGAAGCAAAACGGAATTAGTTCAGCTGCAGTCACATATGGATATGGCCCAATCAGCGAGCTTATCAAAAGCGAGCCTGAATATATTGTTACATCTGTTTTGGAACTAAGAGAACTAATACTTAACGAAAAGCATAAACATTTATAACCCAAAATCATCATTTGCAGTATTCATTCGTAGCCGCAGTCTTTAGACTGCGACTTAATTTTTAGTTACGTCGCAACCCGAAGGTTGTCTGCCTGCTGCAGGCAGGCGGCTATAGTTCTAATGCATTTGAATCAACTTCTACAAACAAAAAAGGAGAGCAAGAGCCCTCCTTTTTAATAATAGATCCCCGCTTTCGCCGGGATGAACTCAAAGCAATAACGCCAATATAATTATCGCTATTATTCCTGCAACGGATACAATCGCATAATCCTGGATTATTCCTGTCTGTAAACGCCTCCAGTCGAGCGAAAGGCTGTTAAAAAACTTTCCTGTGCCGTTTACCATGCCGTCAATGATCTTCGCATCAAATATGTTGTAAAAGAAATCACAAGCCTTCCTCAACGGATTAACTATGATTGCATCATATATCTCATCAATGTAATATTTATTTTTAAGAACTGTGAAGATGCCGCCTTCGCCGAGATATAATTTTTCTCCGGATTTAAACATCTTAACTGAAATCAATATACTGATTGCCGCTACAACTGCTGAAATCCCCATCAGCATTAACTCGGTCGATTCAACTGCGTTATGGACAGGCATAATATCTTTGGCTTGGGCGAATACTGGTTCAAGGAAGTTTTCCATGTAACTGGGACCCATGATAGCAGGCATGCCGACAAGTCCGCCTACAACAGATAATGCCGCAAGAATAATAAGCGGAATCGTCATAGTACCGGGCGATTCATGAGCATGAGTATGTTCAGTATCGTACCTGGGCTTTCCATAAAACGTAAGGCTGATCAATCGAAAGATATAAAACGCGGTCATAAATGCTGTTGCAAGAGCTATGCCGTATATCACATAATTCCCGCTGAAATAAAGCTTGCTCATTATTTCATCTTTGCTGAAAAATCCTGAGAACGGCGGAATACCTGAAATAGCAATACCGCCCAGCAAAAATGTAATGAAAGTAATTTTCATTTTGCTCTTTAAGCCGCCCATTTTGGTTACGTCCTGCTCTTCATGCATTCCGTGAATGACAGAGCCGGCTCCAAGAAACATGAGAGCTTTAAAATAAGCGTGCGTTGTTACATGAAAAATACCTGTCGAAAAAGCTCCAGCGCCCATTGCCATAAACATAAATCCAAGCTGGCTTACAGTGGAGTATGCGAGAATCTTTTTAATATCATTTTGCGCAATTGCAATTGTAGCCGCCATTAATGCGGTTAAAGCCCCAACGACTAAAACAACATTCATAGTGAAAGGGGAGAGGGCAAAAAGTACAGATGTCCTGGCAATCATATATACACCCGCCGTGACCATTGTAGCGGCATGTATAAGAGCCGAGACCGGTGTCGGACCGGCCATCGCGTCCGGCAGCCAGATAAATAACGGGATCTGCGCCGATTTACCAGTGGCTCCAACAAATAACAAAAGCGTAATAGTTGTATAAATTGCAACGCTTACCGGAGTTGTGGGGATTGAAGCGAACACCAATTGAAAATTCAGCGTTTTGAAATAATAAAATATGAAAAACATGGCGGTCATGAACCCAAAATCGCCGATTCGGTTTACCCAAAAAGCTTTGTTAGCTGCATCGCCGGTAAATTTCTTTTCATAGAAAAATCCGATGAGCAGGTATGAACAAAGTCCGACCCCTTCCCAGCCTAAGAACATTAAAAGGAAATTATCAGCGAGAACAAGATTAAGCATCGCGAAAATAAATAAGTTAAGGAATGCAAAGAACCTTGCAAAGCCTCTATCGCCATGCATGTAGCCGATTGAATATATGTGTATCAGGAAACCCACGCCTGTTACTATAAGGCACATTACAACTGAAAGCGGATCGACATAATAAGCGGCGCTGATATTCAGCGAGCCGGAATTTATCCAGTCAAACAAAGGCACCGTAATTGAGCGGCTGTGTTCATCAAGCTTTAACAGCTCCATGTAAGCTAAAATTGTAATTACAAATGAGCCCAGTATTGTGAGCGAGCCTATAATACCAGAGACCTTCTCATTTTTAATCTTGTACCCTAATATGCCATTTATTAAGAATCCGGCGAGTGGTAATACAGTAATTAAATAGAAGTATTTTACCATTTCAAAATATTAATTTCGTCTAGATTTATCGTATCGTTATTTCTGAACAGAGCTATGATTATCGCAAGCCCGATAGCAGCCTCAGCTGCAGCCACAGTCATTATGAAAAAGACAAATATCTGGCCGTTAGCATTACCTAAAAATGATGAAAACGCAACAAAAATTAAATTTACAGAATTAAGCATAAGCTCAATACACATAAACACGATTATTGCGTTTCGTCTGGTAAGCACGCCAACAACGCCGATTGAAAATAATAACAGAGCTAGTATTAGATAATAATTTATATCCATAATAAACGAAAATAACTCAATTATTTAATTATATCAATTGATTTCATAAAACAGAAGTATATAATTCAATTTTTTCTTAGGAGTGCATCGACAGTGTCGATGCGGCTCTGACACGATCAGCGCACTCCAAAGAGTTACACTTGAGAA
The DNA here is from genome assembly GCA_964568655.1 of uncultured Ignavibacteriales bacterium. Taxonomy (GTDB): domain Bacteria; phylum Bacteroidota; class Ignavibacteria; order Tepidaquicellales; family OLB5; genus CAWFKW01. The sequence continues at coordinate 10,514 of CAZMRG010000077.1, forward strand.
ATTGTGTGCAAATTTTTTGGACAATCGAATCTAAAATTTGATCTTAATCTTATTTATTTAAGAACAAGATTCCCGCATATGCGGGAATGGATTATAATTAAATAGGGAAGGAGAAAATGAACCCCAGAACTATTTAGTTTGTTTAAGTTAAACTAAGTGCAAAAACCCTCAACATTCAACTTTACATAATATATATTATTTCTCATTCTTTAAACACAAGGTTCTTTTCTTTTAATTTTGGCTAAGAATACCCCTTTTTGAATTGAAGCTCCGGTTTTAAGTTCGTATATTTGTTGGTATTTTAATTGTGTAAAACTAATTACTTATCTTATGAGCAGAATAAATATAATTATCATGGGTGCGGCGGGACGTGATTTCCATAACTTCAATGTATGTTATAGAACTAATCCTCTTTACAATGTAGTAGCTTTCACAGCTACGCAAATTCCAAATATAGACGACAGAAAATATCCGGCTGCATTGGCCGGCGAGCATTATCCGGAAGGAATTCCAATCCATCCTGAATCAGAAATGCTGGCATTGATCAAAAAGCATAAAGTACAGCAAGTCATTTTTTCATATTCAGACGTATCGTTCAACTACATAATGGCAAAAGGCGCGGAAATAAACGCTGCAGGCTCATCATTTGTAATGCTTGGAGCTTCACAGACGATGGTTAAGTCAATTAAGCCGTTGATTTCAGTCGTAGCCAGCCGTACAGGAGCAGGAAAAAGCCAGACTTCGCGCAAAGTAATGGAAATCCTCAAGAAGATGAGGAAAAAAGTAGTTGCAATAAGGCACCCGATGCCGTATGGCGACCTGGTTAAACAAAAAGTCGAACGTTTTGCGAAGATATCTGACCTTAAGAAATATGAATGTACTATAGAGGAGATGGAAGAATATGAGCCGCATGTAGCGATTGGAAATGTGATTTATGCAGGCGTGGATTATGAAGCCATTCTCAGGCAGGCAGAAAAAGAAGCCCAGGTAGTACTTTGGGACGGCGGAAATAATGATCTATCTTTCTATCAATCAGATCTGACCATCACAGTTGTCGATCCACACAGGGCCGGACATGAAATGAATTACTTCCCGGGAAGAACAAATGTATTGCTTGCCGATATAGTAGTAATCAATAAAATTGATTCAGCTAACCCCGAGGATGTAAAGCAGGTTAGGGATAATGTGATGAAGTTAAATCCAAAGGCTAAAATTGTTGAAGCGGCCTCCCCTATTTCACTTGATAAACCAAATGCGGAGAAGCTGATCAACGGTAAAAAAGTACTAGTTATAGAAGACGGTCCGACACTCACACATGGCGAAATGAAATACGGAGCCGGTATACTTGCCGCTCATAAATTCGGAGCAGCAGAGATAGTCGATCCAAGAAAATACGCAGTAAAGAGTATCGATTTCACATATAAGAAATACCCCGGTATCGGAACATTGCTTCCGGCTATGGGATATGGCGACCAGCAGGTTAAGGACCTTGAAGCTACAATAGCCAAGGTGCCATGTGATACCGTAATAATAGCTACACCTATCGATTTGAGAAGACTTATTAAGATTGCAAAGCCAACTGTAAGGGTTGAATATGAATTGCAGGAAATTGGCTCTCCAAATCTGACAGAATTACTGCAGAACTTTTTTAAATAGCGTATAGTATTGATTCTATGGCCCACAACAAAGAACTACTGGTAATAGCTCTTGGAGGCAATGCTTTAGTAGACGAGGGAACCAAAGGTACATCGGAAGAACACTTTGAAAGCGTGCGGAAGACGGCGCTGAAGCTGCTTCCCCTGTTTAAAATGGACTTCGATATAGTTTTAACCCACGGCAACGGCCCGCAGGTCGGTAATTTACTCATTCAGAACGAGGAATCATCATCAAAGGCGCCCTCAATGCCTTTGGATGTTTGCGTGGCAATGTCGCAGGGTGAAATTGGTTATTTCATTCAGCAAACGCTGGGAAACCTTTTGCATGCAAATAAAATAAAAAAAGAAGCGGTAACAATCGTAACAAGCGTTCTGGTTGATAAAAATGACCCTGCTTTTGAGAAACCATCCAAGCCTGTGGGACCATATTACACTTACGAACAAGCTCAGCAAATGATAAAAAACAAGAAATGGATAATGGTTGAGGATCCGGGAGGCAAAGGATTCAGAAGAGTAGTCCCCTCCCCAAAACCAATTCATGTAACTGAAACGCGGATAATACAACAGCTATTAGTGCTGGGCAATATTCCAATTGCAGTCGGCGGCGGCGGGATACCTGTAATCGCAGATAAACATAAACACTATACAGGAATTGAAGCAGTAATTGATAAGGACCTCGCATCGGCTCAGCTTGCAATTGACCTAAAGGCTGATAAATTCATTATTCTGACAAACGTGGATAACTGTTTTTTAAATTATAAAAAGAAGTCGCAGACCGCCTTGAAAGAAATGAATCTGGACGAAGCGCATACTTATCTTGAACAGGGACAGTTTTCCGCAGGCAGTATGGGACCTAAAGTAACTGCCGCGGTTGATTACCTTACCAGCGGCGGCAAAGAAGCGTTTATAACAAGCATAGATAAGATACTGCCGGCAATTGATAAAGATGCCGGAACGTTTATACATCATTAGTTTTTCGAACAAAGCGCCCGCGTATGCGGGCGTCTCAGAGATAATATTAAAGGTTCTGGCATTTACAAGATTATCTAAATAGCTCCGTAGGAGCGCAATATTTGTAGTATAATTATTAAAGCTCAGAGCCACTTTAACAATGAAGCATGGATTCCCGCCTTCGCGGGAATGACAAAGAGAAAATAGCTCCGTAGGAGCGCAATATTTGTAGTATAATTATTAAAGCTCAGAGCCCCGTTAGGGGCGAAATATGGATCCCGCATTCGTGGGGATGGAAACAAATGACAAAATTAAAATCCAAAGATCTAATATCTCTCAACCTGCTCACAATCGACGAAATAAACCTCATCATTGAAGAAACTGATAAAATGAAAAAAGGGCCGAGGAACACCGATTACCTTAAGGGCAAAACGCTTGCAATGATATTTGAAAAATCATCGACCCGTACACGCGTATCATTTGAAACAGGCATTTACCAGCTTGGCGGAATGGGGATGTATTTTTCATCTAAGGATCTGCAAATGGGACGCGGCGAGACAATTCACGATACGGCAAAGGTTCTATCAAGATACGTTGACGGAATTATGGCAAGAACTTTCGCATATAAAACGGTTACCGACCTTGCTAAATACGCAACGGTTCCTGTGATAAACGGATTAACCGACTACGACCATCCGTGCCAGATCCTCGCCGACTTATTTACGATATACGAGAAAAAAGGAAATCTGAAAGGACTTACTTTATCATACGTTGGCGATGGAAATAATGTGCTGCATTCGTTGATACAGGGATGCGTTAGAGTTGGGATGAATATCACATATTCTTCACCAGGCGGATACACTCCCCTTCCCGAAGTTGTAAGCGAGGAAGAAATTGTAGCTAAACAAACCGGAGCTAAGATTAGGCACATAACGAATCCGGTTGATGCAGTAAAAGATGCAGATGTTGTTTACACCGACGTTTGGGTTAGCATGGGCCAGGAAAAAGAAAATGAAAAACGCCTGAAAGATTTAAAACCGTATCAACTTAATGCAGCGCTTATCAGCAAGGCTAAAAAAGACGTTCTCATAATGCATTGCCTGCCGGCTCACAGAGGCGATGAAATTACCGATGAAGTGATTGACGGGCCGAATTCCATAGTTTTTGACCAGGCTGAAAACAGGCTTCATGCTCAAAAAGCTGTTATGAAATTATTGATGGCATAAAGTAGTCCTCACCCACTTCCCTCTTGAGTTCCGCAATAGCGGAACGAAATCCCGCATGGCGGGATCCGGAAAATGAAAGTTGGGTGAATTAAAAATGTATACTCCAGCCCCCTCTCCGTTTGGGAGAGGGGGTTTGGGGGTGAGGTAAAACACAAATTAAATTAATATGAAAGATTACACTAACGAACTGAAGAAACTCTCGTGGGAAGCGTTTAACAAAACATCGCTCACAAAAAAGCTGGGTTACTTTTCTGAAAATAACCACATGTTTGATTGCCTGTTCTCACAGCAATTCGACAGAAAAGTTCTGGATCATTTGTTTGAAGTCGCGACTAAGATAAGAACAGTTGCTAAAGAAAAGTCGGGTTTAGACTGGCTTCAATCTCTGCTCTCGAATAAGCGTGCGATGCTGTACTTTATTCAGCCTTCTACCAGAACGTTCCTCTCGTTCCAGAGCGCATGCTATATTCTTGGAATGAAAGTAAGCGAAATCCGTTCAACTTCAACATCATCTGAAGCAAAAGGTGAATCGCTTGAAGACACGGTTAGGACATTCAGCTCGTATGTCGATTTGATTATAATGCGCCATTTTGAGGAACGATTTGCTGAAAAGACCGCATGG
>CAZMRG010000078.1:0-14929 GCA_964568655.1 uncultured Ignavibacteriales bacterium
AGTTAATATAAATTGGAAACCAAAGTCTCCACATCGGAAAGTAAGATGGAAAAGCGGGTTCTGAACAAAATGATAAGAATACTCCTCATCGAAGATAATCCCGGCGATGCCAGGCTGATAAAAGAATATCTTTCCGACGTTAAAAATACATCGTTTGATTTCAAGAGCGCGGAAAGGCTCCATGACGGCATAGAAATTCTTGAAAATGAATTTATTGACATCGTTCTTCTTGACCTTAAATTGCCCGACAGCGAAGGTCTCGGAAGTTTTGACCAGATATTTGCGGTCGCTCCTACAGTTCCTATAATAGTGCTGACGGGACTTAACGACGAAACAACCGCCATTAAAGCCGTTAAGATGGGCGCGCAGGACTACCTTATGAAAGACAAGGTTGAAAGCGACCTCCTTATAAGATCTATAAGATATGCAATTGAAAGAAAAAGAGCCGAAGAAGAGCACCAAAAGCTTCTGGAGCAAAGGATTAGATCGCTGGCTATAATTGAGGCGCAGGAAAACGAAAGAAGAAGAATTTCGAGAGAACTGCATGACGGGCTTGGGCAGCTTTTAAGCGCGGCAAAGCTCAACATAGGAATGATAGAGTTCATGCAGGGGCAGAGCAAGGAAAAAGCGGCAGATATCATTAAACAGATCGAAAGCATCATAAGCAAAGCGATAGTTGAAGCGCGAAGAATTGCGCATGACCTAAGGCCGACGACTCTTGATGACTTCGGGCTCCTCCCCGCTCTCAGGATCCTCTGCCAGGAATTTTCGAAACTGACGGGCATCAAAGTAAAATTCCAGGTATCGCAGGTGCTGGAAAGAATTGAGCCCAAAGTGGAAATTGCAATTTACAGAATAATCCAGGAATCATTTAACAATATAAGCAAGTATGCCGAGGCAACGGAGGTTTCACTTGACCTCTACAGGCAGGATAATATTGTATATGTCAGGGTGAAGGATAACGGAAAAGGATTCGACCTTGAAAACGTGGCGAAGAACAGGAAACTTGGTTCGGGTTTTGGGCTGCTGAATATGCGCGAAAGGGCGGAGCTTGTCGGCGGAAAAGTAGATATCATAACAAAGCCGGGTGAAGGCACTGAGATGTTGATGGAAGTGAACCTGGATTTTTTTCATAATCAATAGAGATTTAATAACAACATTTTAATTATCTATGAAAAATATTAAAATACTTATTGCAGATGACCATGAAGTTGTCAGGGATGGTCTGAAGAATATCCTCCACAGCCTGGGAAATATTACTATAGCGGGAGAAGTTGCCAATGGAGAAGAGGCGGTTAAAATGTATGCGGCGCTTAAGCCGGACCTGGTGATTATGGATATTTCTATGCCCGGTATGAATGGTATTGAAGCTACCCGGATCATTAAAGAGAACGACCCGGCGGCAAAGATACTGATATTGACCATGCATGATAACCAGGAATACCTGAACCAGATAATAAGATCAGGCGCAAAAGGATTCGTGCTGAAAAATACGGATAAAGAAGAGCTCCTGGAGGCCGTAAGAACGGTAGCTTCAGGCGAGAATTTCTTCAGCAAAGATATTTCGAAGCTCATTATTGATAATTACATCAGAAGCGCAAAAGAAACCGAAAAGAACGACGGGTTCAAGGAAGTGCCCCTCACTAAGAGGGAGATCGAGATCCTGAAACTGATCGCTTCGGGCTATTCAAACCAGGAGATAGCTAACATTCTTTACATCAGCTATAACACTGTGGATACTCACAGAAAGAACATCATGCACAAGCTTTCTATCAAGAATACGGCGGGGCTTGTAAGATACGCCATTGAAAAAGGATTAATTTCTTTAAACTAGAAACAGCAAAAAAAAATCATATTATTCTAATTACAACATTGAAAGAAAGGTGTTAAAATGAGTGGTACAATGCATCCAGTTAGAATTCTTATTGCGGATAACAACCCGGATTTTCTTGGAGCTTTAGCTCAATACATACGTTCTATACCCGGCGTTGAACTTGTTGGCGAGGCCGTTGACGGCGAAGATGCAATCAAAAAAGCGGAAGCAACTTATCCAGACCTGATAATTTTAGACATAATCATGCCGAAAAAGTCAGGAATAGAGGCTTTGAGCGCTATCAAGGACCGTTTCCCTGATATTACAGTTGTCATGATCTCAATTAACGAAGGTCAGTCATACAGGAAACTGGCGGAGGTTTACCGGGTTGATAAATATATCGGGAAAAACTCTGACGATATCCACAAAGAACTTTTAGAAGTTATAACTGCAACGCAGTCAAAGCTCGCGGCTAAGAGCAAATAACTTCAATTAAAAAGTTGAGATAGTACAATATAATTAATCTTTTAATTATATTTGTACACGCCATAATTTACTGATTTCAATTGAAATTGCACAACTATACCGGAATAAATGTCTGAAACTAAAAATACAATCAGGATTCTGCTCTGCGATGATAACGATAATTTCAGGCAGCTTCTAACCCAGTATGTGCAAACACTGCCGGGAGTCGAAATTGTCGGCGAAGCTATCGACGGAGTCGATGTTATAGAAAAGACTGAGTCTTTAAATCCCGACCTTGTTCTAATGGATCTGAGCATGCCGAACCAGTCCGGTTTGGATGCAACAAGAACCATAAAAGAAAGATGGCCTGAGAAGTCGGTGATAATATTAACATTGTACGAGGATACTGTTTATAAGGAGCTTGCTGATGAATTTAACGCGGATGGTTTCATTGCCAAGAGTTCAATAAAGACACAATTACCCAACGTTATACACGAAAAACTTCAGAATTTCTTAAACTAATCAGAATCGTTTTGATGTAATAACTCTCGAAACCGAATTTAAATTGTCTTTGAGTTCGGTTTTTTTTGTTTCTTATTTTATAAATCTAAATAACCAGTCAGATGAGAAATTACAAATTATACCAAACAGATTTCGGAGCTCCCCCTCCTCCTCCGCCTCCTATGGGGACCCCTCCCCCGCCGCCTCCGCCGTCAGGTTCAGGTTTCCCGGGGAACACGCAGCAAGGCAGTGCGAGCACGAATGCGATCATCGCTCTTGTTGCTGGGATATTATCATTTGTGATGTGTCCCTTCATACTTGGAATTGTTGCATGGTTTATGGGCAAGTCTGAGGTTGGGAAGATAGACAGGAATGAATCTCCAATGGCAGGCAGAAGCATGGCGACTATTGGCATGTGGCTTGGAATTGCGAATGTAATACTGAGTTTGCTTGCAATAATTGCATACGTGTTTATTATTGTAATAGCGCTTGTAACTTCATCGCATTAAGATAACTTTTTAACAGATCCTCGGCGATATCAGAATTTTGATACCGGTAATTTATATTGAATATTATTACCGGTTTTTTTCATCACATCATGTATTGTTTGGACTAAAAGGATTTACCTGCATTAAACCGGATTCCTATTCATATTGATAATAAAAATACAAATCATAGATAAAGGTATCAAAATCCCGCTACCGGTATACTCAACCGAGCATGCGTCCGGTATGGATATTGCAAGCGCATCGGTAGAGCCTATAATCCTTGAGCCAATGCAGACAAAGCTGATACCTACAAATCTGAAGATAGAAATTCCGCCCGGTTATGAGGGCCAGGTGCGGCCGAGAAGCGGTTTGGCGATCAGGCATAATATCGGCATAATAAATTCGCCGGGGACTATAGACGCCGATTACCGCGGTGAGCTTAAAATTCTCCTTACAAATTTCGGAAAGAATAATTATACTGTCTCATTCGGAGATAGAATAGCCCAGCTGGTAATCTGCAGGGTTGAGAAAGTTCAGATAATAACAGAAGAATCGTTATCCCAAACTAAAAGGGACGAAGGCGGCTTCGGACATACAGGAACTTAATGATAAGCAGCGAAAATAATGTAAAAGTACATGAAGTAATAATATCGCTAACAGCGCTGGCTCTGTTTGGCGTTCTGTTTACTGTGACAGAGCTTTTTAAGAGCCCGTTCATTGTATTTGCCGTTATAATTTTTGTTCTGTATCCTTTCAGGCACAGTAAACTGATAATGACTATCCTGTATTTATCGATCCTTATCTTTGCGCTCTGGATATTAAACTCGATCGCGCAGGTGCTGATACCCTTCATCGCGGCTTTCCTTATATCGTATGCGCTTAACCCGCTTGTAGAAAAACTTTCCAAAAAAGGAATATCACGCACAGTTTCATCGCTGCTGATAATCCTGTCATTTGTAATAGTTATAACGCTTCTTATCATATTTTTGGCGCCGCAGATCGTTGCCCAGTTTGCCGAGCTTTTAAAAGTACTTCCGGGCGCTGTTAATAATCTAGGCGGCTGGCTGCAGGACACACTGCTTCCAAAACTCTCAGCGATGGGAATCCCCACCCAAGATATTCAGAATAAAGTACTGGGGGCGCTGCCATCTAAGCTGGAAGAAATACTTAATAAACTGTTAAGCAGCTTATCAGCTATATTCATGGGACTTTCGATAGTATTAACGCAACTGGTGAATTTGATACTGATACCATTTTTGACTTTCTATATTCTGAAAGATTATGACAGTCTAAAAGAGACAGTTAAAACCATGCTTCCAAGAAAGAACAAGGAAAGATTTCTCGAGTATTATCATAAGATCGACGATCTAACCGGAAGTTTTATCAGGGGTTCCATTATTGCCGCTGTAATTCACGGCGTAGGGATTTTCATTGTCTTAACGATACTTGGAATTAAGTATTCGATATTTCTTGCATCGTTGGGTATTTTGCTGAACTTAATTCCCTATTTTGGATTGCTGGTCGAAATTTTACTTTCAATTATAGCCGCGTTATTCAGCGGAAATCCGGGATTGCAGATCCCGCTGCTCGGCGCTCTTTACTTATTACAGAATCTCGCCGAAACATCCTATATTGTGCCGAAGATCGTGGGCCAAAGGATCGGCCTGCATCCGGCGTTATTAATTTTATCTTTACTTGTATTTTCATATTTCTTCGGGTTTATTGGATTGCTTATTGCACTGCCGGTTACGTCGATTATTTTAATGTTCTTTAAGGAGTGGCTGAAGCGGCGTGAAGAATCTGAAGTGGTGGAATTCGAAGAATAACGTTTACTGCAGTATTTTTGCAGCCATCTCATTCATAGCTTTATATAAATAACCGTTCGGTTCAGTCTGCGCCAGTCTTGTGAGTTCCTGCTTAGCTTTATCGGGATTCGCTCTCACTCTTTTTTCAAAATCACTTTTGCTCATCAGCGCCACAAACGGGCTGAAAACCTGGTACTCACTCTTGTTTATCACATCGGCAAACTTTGGGATATTCTTTACAAACAAAATTGATTTATCATCCCAGAAAACTATCTTCCAGTTCGGGTCCTTATAAAAATATGCCGTAACAAGTTTGTTAAGATCTGCCGGCCGCCTGATAAGATCGGGGTCAAGATATATCACATAGTCAACTCCATACTGTTCCAGCTTCTTTTCAAAACCGGGCTTCATTGTCATGATCGCATCATATTCATTGAACAGCCTGTCGTTAAGGTTGCGGCTGTCAATAAAGTTTTTCTGGCCGGGGAAGTTCCAGACCAAATATCCGCCTGTGCCAAACTGATTATATACCGTTCCGGAAATATTGTTTGCTTTCATAAAGTCAAAGAGCTGTACGGGAATAAAATCGTCGTTTATCCCCCATCCTGAGATTCTGTAGTATTTAATAGATTCATAGATCTGGTTGTTTGGAACAAGCGAAATAACGTATATCAACGCCAGTCCCACAATAACTTTTGTCGCGTTGCTCCAAAATACTAAGTTCAAAATCCCTTTGGGCGATGTACCCCTGAATCTATCCAGGTAATAATTCAGGCTTACGGCAAGGAAGAAAAATATCAGGATTTCGTAATCGACTGTAAAGCGAATTGCGCGGACTGAATAAACAGCAAACCCAATATAGACCAAAGCAAAGAACAGGTCTTTCTTTGCATAAGCATAAAGAAGAATAATAATACCTGAAAACAGGAACACTTTGTATAATGTACCGACAAAACCAAAATCCATTGAATCGCTGAAAGGACTGCGCCATTCATTAACCGTTTCCAGCATCTTCATTTTTGTGTGAGAGTATGCATAAATATAGGTTTGCAGTCCATGCGGATTAATAAGCAGAACAAGCAGGCAAGCGAACGAAATAAGCGCCAATCTTACAATCTGGGGTTTTGTCGGAGGCTTTAGTTCAGATGGTGAGTATGCCTTTGGCCTAAGATAAACCAACATCTCCGAGACTGTGAAAATAAACAGGAACAAGCCGCCTGCAAGAACGCCCATGTGAGTGTTACCCCAGATGAGAAATATTAACGGCAGAAAATAAAGCCATTTTGTGTTTTTATCCCTGTCGAAATACTTGTAGTTTAAAAGTATGAATGAGATAGTTACAAAAAATAAATATGTAATTATGTGCGGCCTTGGAGAAAGCCTGTCCATAATACCTACAAGCAGCATAAAGAAGAACAGAATTATGACGACTGAATTTATCTTAAATTTTCTCAGCAGTATGTACAGGAGGAAAAATATGAAAGTAAATGCCAGCGAACGGAATGCAAGGATAGCGTTATATCCTCCAAGATTGTAGAGGCCATATGTGAGAACATCCCAGCCCCATTCGAACGGCATCCACTCGTCGTTGGCCGATGTGTAGCCGAATATGTCTTTATCCGGCACAATGTGATTCTGTACGACATATCTGCCTGTGGCAAGATGCCAGAAGAAATCGTCATCGCCTGAAATTTTGTAAGAGCTTGCAAAGAATACCAGAGCCAGAAACACAGCCAGTAAGCCATAAGAAAAATATTTATTCTCCGGAGCTTGTTTCTGTAGTTGTTTCCCGGACTTCTTTTGCGGCTTAGCCAAAACTTTAGTTCCCTTTAAAAACGGGCTTTCTTTTTTCGATAAATGAGTTTACGCCTTCTTTGTAGTCGTTTGAATTACCAAGTATGTCCTGCATTACAGCTTCATCAGCCAAAGCCTTTTCGGCAGTCTTCTCAAACGAGCCGTTTAGCAGGCTCTTGATCATGCCCAGCGCTTTTGTTGGCGCATTGGCAAATTTCTTAGCATACTTAGCCATCGCAACTCTCAATACATCGCCATTTTGAACCAGCACGTTAACCAGCCCTAAGCGTTTTGCTTCCGCGCCGCTGAGTCTTTCAGCGGTTGAGCACATCTGGAACGCTTTGGCAAGCCCTACAATCCTTGGAAGCGTAAATGTTGACGCTGAATCGGGTACAAGTCCGACATTGACAAACACCTCGATAAGCTGAGCTGATTCAACTGCAATACGGAAATCACATGCCAGCGCCAGCGATAGCCCGGCTCCGGCCGCAACGCCGTTGATCCCGCAGATTATAGGTTTCGGCAGGTTCAGCATAAGTTTTATCAGAGGATTGTATTTTGTTTCGAGCGCCTCTTTGAAAGTTTTCTTCTCTTTTTCAAAATCTTTAAGATCCTGGCCCGAGCAAAACCCCTTGCCTGCCCCGGTCAATACAACGCACCTTACGGAATTATCCGCAGCTTCTTTGAATGCAGCATGCAGCTCCATAAGCATTTCAGAATTGAACGCGTTAAGTGAATCGGGACGATTCAGCGTTATGTACAGAACATTCTCTTTTAATTCTTTAAGTACTGTAGGCATATAAACTCGTGGTTATAATTCTAATAAAACTCGTAATAATATTTTTTTGAAAACATCAGTTCACCGTTAGGGTTAAAATTCTGGTCCTCGGTTAAATTTCCCTTGTTATCATAAATAAATTTTTCCGCATATAAAGTAGTGAAACCGCCAATGACTTCTTTCCTGTCACCCTTCAGCTTTGTATTTGTTTTAGGATCGTAAGTATATAAAGCTTCGCTGTATTCATTCTTGCTGTTGCTTTCATAGTACTCGGTCAAGTTGCCTTTGGGGTCGTATTTGAATTGCTCGGTATTATATCCGCCGGATGGATACGTCGATTGCTTTTCTATAATGTTAGATTTTTTATCATATTTGTATGCATACTTATATTCATTTGCCTTACCATCAATATCTTTGCAGTCATTTTTAACATTACGCTTAGCCATATTGTTATAGCTGTCGTAAGCATATTTCTCTACTATCTTGCAGCTTTGATAATAATTGACTTCGTCTGATTCGATAAGCCTACCCAGCTCGTCATAATCATATGTCATATCCATAGCAAGTTTTGTTCTGAAGTAAAGCTCCTCTTTTGAGATGTTGCCAAGGTCGTCATAATACAGAATTGTTTTCCAAATATCTCCGTTAATTGTATCAATTCTTTGTATCAGCCTGCCGTCTTTATAAATATAATTATAATTCTCGTAGAAAGTTTTATTTTCTTTTCTTAGCGTATCTGTATTTTCAATTAATCGTTTTATAAGGATGCCATTAGTATCATATTGGTAAATGTTTAAAGTGTCATCTTTGCCGCTAACCGACATAATTTCCGCGTAAAGTTTTATCTTTGCGGCCTTGATCTTCTTTGCATTATCATTGATCTTAATAAAATTGCTGTATAGATCGGGCATTTCCGCCTGTGAGAAAGCGTAATGGTTAATAAAGGATGATGTAACGAAAACCATTAATATTACCAGTCCTTTACTCAAATTTTATTTGTTTGCTTTCTTAAATTCTTTGTTGAGAAACGCCATAAGTTCATCGGTTTTTTCAGCAAGGCGTTTAAGCTTGCGGGGTTTGTGTTTATTAAGGGCATATGCTGTGAGGATCGGCATAGCAATGGTTGTATCCGTGTAACAGACAATTGTTCCCGGCAGTTTGTCAGGGTCCACTTTGCCCCAGCTAACAGCCTCGCTGGGCGTAGCGCCGGAGAGTCCGCCTGTATCAGGCCTGGCATCTGTAAATTGCAGAAAGAAGTCATGTCCTTTTTCCTGAATTCCCAACACTTCCTGAATTTGCGGCTCGGTCTGCAGCATAAAATTTTTTGGCGAGCCGCCGCCAAAGATCAAAACGCCGCTTCTTCCGGGCTTGCCGTTCTTTCCGCGCTTCTTACCGTTTAAGACTATCGCGGCCGTTTCGTTAACGTCTCGGTTCACATCAAACTCAAGCTTGCCTTTGCCTTCAAGCTCGACAGCAGCAACGTTCATTCCAATCGAACTATCGCCGGGAGACGAAGTATAAATAGGCACGCCGCACTTATATGCCGTAGCAAGCACGGAGTGTTCTTTCATGCCAAAATTCTTTTCAAGTTTGTAGAGATACTTCCCTACTCTATAATAAAACTCGCTTGTCGGCATTTTTTTCTGAAATTCAGGGAGCAATATCAGCTTACGGTAAAACGCGTCTGTTGAATATAGCACATCGGCATCAAACAGCACGTCATAAATTCTTATTACCCACTGGTCGCGGAGCTTTATGTCATCTAAAAACGGACTGCCTTTATGCAGAGTGTGCCCCAAAGCAAAATGCGTGTCATGGTACATGTTTGCGCCTGTTGAAACGATCCAATCAACAAAACCCGCTTCCATAAGCGGCTTTACGCAGGAACCAAGTCCTGCAGGCGTAAGCGCGCCTGTGAGGCTCATACCAACTGTCACGTCGCTATCCAGCATCTCACCTGCAAACACGCGGCAGGCCTCGGATAACCTGGCTGCATTGTATGCCTGGAAATAGTTATCTACCATCCCCGTAATGGTCGTATCCTTACTTATGTTTTTAGGGACGATTTTGTTGGCTTTTAGATAAGAACTGCGGTTTTTGAGCTTCGGCCTTTTGAATTGTTTAATATCAACAATCTCTTCTTCGTACTTTTTCTTAATGACAGAATGTGTCCTATATGGCATAAATCAGCGTTTTTTAATTGATTGGATACGCAATCTAAAAATAAAAAAGCAAAAAATATATAGACATCTTTTAGACGGAATACGTTCTGAAATATAGGGAAATATTCACTTTCCGGTTAGGAAAATAGCAAAATATCTATGCGCTTTGCTTCAGTTTATGCCTGCGTTCAGCTTCTTCTACAGAATGAGATTCCTTAATATCTCTTTCACGCTTAGCCATTAATGCCAGTTTTTTATAAAAATTATGGAGTATATCAAGGTCCTTTTCAGACAGGTCTTCAATATCAATCAGCCTATTGCTGGCGCCTTTTGTAGCCGCAACCTGTTCGTTAAGCTTAAGCTGAATTGCCATTGCATCCTTGTTCTGGCTTCGCTGAATGAGGAAGACAATGAAGAATGTTATTACATTAGTCAGCGTATTAATAACCAGCTGCCACGTATCAGAGAAACCAAAAAGCGGACCGGTAACCACCCACAACAATACAAAAACTATAGCAAGTATGAATGCCATAGTTGAGCCTGTAAAATTAGTAATTTTTTCAGAGACGCTTTCAAATACGTTTTTTTTCATAGATTATTTAGATTAAGATTCATAATTATTCTAATGCAATAAATTAAGAGTAAATCATTATATATAAAAATTCAATAATTATGCATAAATTACCTTATAATACAAATAAATGAAGAACTTTCTCAAGAGACGTTCCAAAAAACAGGGATTACCGCCGGGAACGATGGTTCATGTTGGCGATAAGAAATCTGAAAAGGTAAAGATCACACTGCTGGATTATGACGACAATGGCCATGTAACGGAAAAAAAGATTGACGACGTTAATATATGTAAGGAGTTCAGAGACCAGACGTCTATGACATGGATAGATCTGGAAGGACTCAATGATCTTGACGCTCTCAGCGCGCTCGGTAAACAATTTGACCTTCATCCCCTGGTCATGGAAGACATTGTAAATACTGACCAGCGCCCAAAGATGGAGGATTTCGGAGAATATGTTTACGTCGTGCTCAAAATGTTTCATTTGAATGAATCAACAAACGAGATTACGCCGGAACAGGTAAGCATAGTTTTCGGCAGCCATTTTGTATTAACGTTCCAGGAAGGGATAGAAGGAGATTGTTTTGATAATATAAGGGAACGTATCAGAAGCGGAAAGGGAAAGCTTGTTAAAATGAGTTCTGATTATCTTGTCTATTCTTTGATCGATTCTATTATTGACACATACTTTACAATCCTGGAAAAATTCGGAGATAAGATTGAATCGCTTGAAATTGAGCTGATAAATAACCCAAATAAGGAAACGCTTACAACGATATATGAACTGAAAAGAGAAATTATTTTTTTGAGGAAATCTGTCTGGCCTTTAAGAGAAGTTGTAGGCAGGATGGAACGAGGTGAAACCGAACTAATAAGCGAAACGACGCATGTATATTTAAGAGACATTTACGACCACACAATTAATACGCTGGATACAATTGAAACCTACCGCGATATGCTTTCAGGAATGCTGGATATTTATCTATCGAGTATCAGCAACCGGTTAAACGAGGTGATGAAAGTATTGACCATAATAACGACAATTTTCATTCCTCTTTCATTCATAGCAGGAGTATACGGAATGAATTTTAAGGACATGCCTGAGCTGGATATGAATTACGGTTACCCTGCTGTAATTGCGATTATGTTAGTTATTGCAATCATAATGGTTATAATGTTTAAAAAGAAAAAATGGATTTGAGAACTTTATATTTCTTAATAAAATGAAATATCTAATATTAATTATTTTCTTATCAGGGATAGTGTACTCGCAGGACTATTCAGACGGACGGATTAAGAATTCGGATGTTCTCCCGAATATGGATGTAAAAGGCAGCGGATCAATTGAGCAGGTAAATCTGCAGGATCTTATCAACCAAAGACATTACAAATTACAGGCGCCGCAGGGAGATAATGCGTTAACCGTGAATTATTCTCAGTATTGGTCTTCGCCTTCTGGAGCATTTGGAAACTGCTGGGATGGCGCGGTCGGTTATTTTGATAACGATACGCTTCTTGATATCGCCGGATATACATTCAGCCCGAATGCATTTTACATTTGGGAACAAAGCCCAACCAGTCCCGATAGCTTTGCTTTGGTTTATACATATACTAAAGTTGAGTTTGGCGGATTCGGACCGCTGGCAGTTGGCGACGTTGACGGCGACGGCAAAGTTGATTTTGTCCTTTCGGATTTTTCAACGCTATCAAGAATTTACGTAATTTCAAATACGGGAAACAATACATATGTAAGCAGGGAAACGCAAAACACACTAACTTTTCCGGCCGATAATATGTCGGTTCAGGCGCTATTAATCGGCGACCTGAACAAGAACGGACAGAAAGAAATCATTTGTATGAGAGGGACGTCGAGTCCGACTACAGCCGGAATGATCAGAATTTACGAGCACACAGGCTCGCCGGGCAGCTTCTCATTTACAAACTTGTTTACATATAATACAGTTACTTATTTGTTCGGCAAAAGCGGTATCGGCGATAGCGACGGAAACGGCTGGGATGAAGTATTTTTAACTTATGGCGGTTATGATGTGTTTACAACGAACATTCGAAAGATACAGTTTGATTCGGCCTCGGGAACATTTCAACATCAGCAATTTGCAGCGTCAACGCTGGGATTTCCGGCATCATATAATGTACTGGATGTAAATAACGACGGTGTGAAAGAATTAATTTCAACCAACAGCTCTAACAACAGAGCAGCCTGCTATATTTACAGGAGCACGGGAGTAGATCAATATACTGCAATTGACTCAATATTCGAACCGCAGGACCCGAATACAATGATGACTGCCGATATTAAAATATTAACCGGCGATGTATACCCGACAATAGTCGCCGCGAGCTTTGGGGGAAAAGTTTATATGTACCAGTACGATGGAGCGCATTACCCTAAGATATTTGAGAATGATAATTACCCCGGTTCCGCAATCCGCAGAATTTACTGGCTCCCATGGAGCGGATATAACGGTTATTTTAATACGTGGAGCAGTTCTAGCTCAAACGGCACGTTTTATTTATTCAAAAAAGATGCGCCCAATGGTATCGTTAACAATCAAACGCCTGTGAGGTTTGCGCTAAATCAAAATTATCCGAATCCGTTTAATCCGTCAACAATTATCAGCTATCAATTGGCAACAAGCAGCTTTGTAAAACTGACTATATACAGTATAGAAGGACAAATTATTAGCGATCCGGTTAACCGGATCGAGGAAGCAGGAACTCATAGCGTTAGTTTTTCAGGAGAGAATCTATCAAGCGGAATTTATTTTTACAGGTTTGAAACTGACGGGATTGTAGAAATAAAGAAGATGGTTTTAGTGAAGTGATTACATTGCAGCTATTCGGGCTTTTACTCAAAGAGAAGAGATGCAAATAGGTGAGGTTTTCGCACCTCCCCCGCGCACCTGCCTGCAGCAGGCAGGCCAATGGTGCGCGACCCCTCCTGTCAGGAGGGGACAATATATTCACAATTGTCTGGGATAAATTCCGTCTCCCCTTAACAGAGGGAGATACAGAGGGGGTGGCTCATTAATTTGAACAAATTCTTCATAGATCCTGATATTAAAAAAGCTGAAACGCTGCCTGCTGAGTTCTACAGAAGCAGTGAGATATTTGAGCAGGCCAAGAATGATGTTTTTGCCAGCTCATGGCAGTTTGTTGGCGATACAGATCTGGTTAAGATCCCGGGGCAAGTTCATCCTTTTAATCTACTCGAGGGTTATTTGGACGAGCCGCTATTACTAACAAGAGATAATGAAGATAATATCCATTGTCTCTCTAATGTTTGTACTCACAGGGGAAATATCCTGATTGAAAATCCGGACGTAGTGAAGGTAATGCAATGCCGCTATCACGGAAGGCGCTTTGAGCTTAACGGATGTTTCAAGTCAATGCCTGAATGCGAGGATGCTGAGAATTTCCCATCAGAAAAAGACAATCTTTCAAAAGTAAAGTTTGGCCAGTGGGATAAATTTCTTTTTGTATCTTTGAATCCAACCTCTCCCCTTAAGAAAATCACCGGCGATATGATAAAACGGCTTGAAGGCGTTAACTTAGGTAACATGATATATGAACCGACACGCTCGCGCGATTATCTGGTAAAAGCCAACTGGGCTTTATACTGCGATAATTATCTTGAAGGCTTTCATATCCCCTACGTTCATGCCGGGTTAAATGAAAAGCTGGACTACGGCAATTACGCCTCCGAAATTTACGGGTACAGCAATCTGCAACTAGCTATCGCTAAAAGAGGCGAAGAGTGTTTTGAACTTCATGAAACTTCTCCGGATTACGGCAGCGAAATTGCAGCATATTACTGGTGGCTCTATCCAAATACCATGTTTAATTTTTATCCATGGGGACTTTCGATTAACGTAGTCAGACCGCTGGCAAAAGACCTGACAAAAATTTCTTTTATAACATATATCAGCGACCCCTCGCGGCTTGATAAAGGAGCGGGCTCAGGGCTTGATAGAGTCGAACGCGAGGATGAAGCAATTGTTGAGCAGGTGCAAAAAAGCGTTAGTTCAAGATTCTATTCAAGAGGCAGGTACTCGCCAAAACGCGAGCAAGGCGTTCATCATTTCCACTCGCTTCTTGTAAAATTCCTTACTGATAATTCTGTTGAATAAAATGAATAACAAAAATGTCTTGCTTATAGGCGCATCACAGGGTATAGGCAAAGCGCTTGCTGAGGAATTTGCTGTTAATAAATACAGGCTTGTTCTTCTTTCAAGAAATGTGGATGGTATTAAATCAATTTCTTCAGAGATTGTTTCAAAGGGCGGTATCTGCAGTTACAAAGGCTGCGATGTTTCTGACTATGAACAAGTGAAAGATGGTATTGAGTTTGCACACAGGCAGCTTGGTTTAATTGATATAGCGATTATTAATGCAGGAATAGGTCATCCCGAGTGGATGAGTTCATTTTCAAGCGCAGGATACAGAGAAGTAATACAAACCAATGCATTTGGAATTGCGCATGCGCTGGAGTTTTTAATTCCAATAATGAAGAAGCAGGGTTATGGAAAGT
>CAZMRG010000079.1:0-14851 GCA_964568655.1 uncultured Ignavibacteriales bacterium
TATCACCATTTTTTTGCTCTCAGTATATGTGCCGGTAACAAGCCGGTAAAAGTACACTCCGCTGACAAAAGAACTTCCGTCCCATACTTCTTCATATGAGCCCGGCGCCATTTCTTTATTAACAATCTCTTCTACTTTTCTTCCCGTAACATCATATATCTTTATGCTGACGTTTCCTTTCTTTAATATATCAAATTTAATTAAAGTAGAAGGATTAAACGGATTGGGATAATTTTGATACAACATATAGCGCGACGGAACCAGAGTCGAAATAGTTTGTATACCAAACGGGGGGCAGAAACCATAGTTGCTGGTCCAACCGGTATATTTGGCGATGATCATGCTATCCGGCACAGAGTAACCAGCAACATAAACATTACCGCTTGCATCCGCGATCACTGAATTCGAATAGTTGCTGTCTGACGTGTTTAAATACCACCTCCAGCTTTCAGCGCCTGTATTTGCGTTATATTTTAACGTAATGAATTTCCTGTCGCCGTTTGAGGAATCGGTCTCGCCGGAAACAAAGACATTGCCGTTTGAATAGCATATTGCATTCGGGTAATTATTGCTTGTTGAGCTGAAAACCGCCGGTGAGGGCCAAACAGGCGCCAGCGCAGAATTATATTTAATAGTTACAAAGTCATAATAATTGCTTCCCACGCATTGACCGAAACCGGTAACATAGATATTTCCCAATGCATCAGAAATTACGGTAGTAGTCCTGTTAAAAGAATAAGGTCCGCAATTATAAGTAGCTGAAGCCAGTGAATCTCCGTTTGAATTGTATTTGATAGTAAAGTAGTCGCTGTAAGCGCCGGTTCCTGAGATTCCGTAACTGAAACCGGAAACGTACACGTTTGATAATGAATCCAGGGCCAACCCGGTGGCGGCATCGCCTTTGTTTGCGGCCCCGTTGTATCTTTTGGCCCATTGCAGCGCTCCTGCAGAATTGAGCTTAAGGGTCAGGTAATCAAAACTATCATTTAGAGATTGTGACAGCGAAGTATAGCCTGTGATAAAAACATCCCCGTTCAGATTTACTTTTACATCAAGCGCTTCATCAAAATTATTAGAAAGCGGGCCTGTATATGTGTAAGTCCAAATCGAATCAAGGTTCTGGTTATACTTGAGCGCCAGGTACTTTGGGTAACCCACAGGCGAGTCAGTTCTTCCTGCAATATAAACATTGCTTGAACCATCTATAGTAATAGCATTTCCATAATCGCCGCCTATCCTATCGAACAAAGCATAAGTTGTGTTGCCGCTCAGATCGCTCCTGATAATTGCGATCTTCTTATTGCCGGCATTTATGTTTTGCGCAGATATATAGATATAGTTCCCTTTGATAACGGCCCCTTTGAAAACAGTAGTGCCTGCAATTCCAATTTTCTTTTGCCATACTAATGAACCATCGCTTGCGCTGTATCTAATTATTGCAATATCAGAATCCTGAGCGCATCTTGTTTGACCTGTAACATAAACATTGCCCGCAGAATCAAGGAGAACTTTATTCCTGAAGTTTTGAGAATAAGTAATGTTATAAAATTGTAAGGTAATTATACATATGAAAATGAAAAAAAATGTTTTTTTCATGATATGACTATATTTACTTAGTTCAATATTATTATATATTTGAGGAATATTCAATAGTAAATATTTTGGGTTAAATAGCTTACTTGGCTATTAGTTTGAGGTTAGAAATTTACAAAAAACGTTAAAAACCTGAAATATGATGTAAACTATAATAACGGTTATTAAGGGTTCAGGAGCGATTCAATTTGTTTCGTCACTTTAGCTGATGGTTTTTCACCAAGTTCAGTCTCGTAATACTTCATCATCTGCGAATACTTTTCGCGGGCGCTATTGAGCCTTTCCCACTCTGCAAATACTTTTATAGAGTTTAAATAAGCTGATTCGTTAAGCTTGTCATACATCAGTAAATTTTCCGAATAGTAAATAACTTCATCATATAATTTCAAATCATATAGAAACTTTATAAGTTCTTCACTTAATGATACAAAATCGCCTTTGATTTTATTTCTAATATCTTCGCTCCAGACTTCATAGATGCCTGCTAAAAACTCGCCCTTATATAAATAAACAGCTTTCTTCATATATTCTATCTTTTTTTGCCGCTCCTGCTCTGACTTTGCCAGCCTGTAGAATTTCTCAAACCTGTCAACGTCAATTTCAAAATTAAAATCATTATTGAATTTAAGCACCTTGTCGTGGTAATTCAGAAAACTTAGCGAATTGATCAAGTCATTCTCCGTTTTCTTTGACGTTCCAGCGGCGCTTTTTTTAGCACGCGTTTTGTCCTTCAAATTATCCTGCGGATCTTCGGTGAAAATGCTATCAATCTTCAAAAGGGTTCTGAGCCTTGAAACAAGTTGATGGAAAATATTATCAATACTTTCAACAGGCGTATCAGGGTAGAATACATCTATAATTTTATCTTTAGTCACGCCTTGTTTAGAGTTTAGGAATAAATAAAGCGCAGCAAGTTTCCATTTTTTCTTTCTCCACTCGTTTTCGGGAACAGGAACGCCTCTAACGTAGAATTCCAGATTATTGAAAGTAACGATGCTTACATCATAATAACCTATCAGCTGTCCTTCCAGCCTTTTCCGGAATGCCTGCGAGATCCAATCTGCCCCGTTCTTATTCAAAACAGAACTCACAATAGATCTCACAAAATCCTTTTCAATATTATTGGCAATTGCGAAATCGAACAGCTGTCTTGAATCCATGAATTCCCTCTGCAGGTATGAAAGATAGTCTTTTTCTCTTGCAGTCTTCAAACACTCTTTAAGATATTGTTTCGCTGAAATTCCGTATCCCCTTTTCAGATATAGATCTGCCAGGTGAAATGAAACGTGATTTTTGGTGTAGTTCAGCTTACTGTCGCCGTAAAAGCTATAGGTTTCAATAAGAACGTTTTCAACAGGTTTAAGCGAGGAACTGTCATGCGACTCTGCAAATTCTTTTTTCAGGGCCAGCGCTTTCATTAACGCGTACTGGCTCTTTTCCATCTTATTCTCATCGTCGATGTAACTGAAAGCCATCCCGTAATATTCTTCGGCTTTTGCCAGCATATTAAGATAATAATAAGTATCTGCGGTCAAAACACGGCTAAGATAAATATAAAAATTGTGCTTTATCTTCAACGCAATATTATGCATCTCTTCAAGAATAGCTAATGCGCCTTCATAATCTCCATACTCAAAATAGATGGACTGTTTTGCAAGCAAAAACGCAATTTTAAAAACGGGAATAGATATGTTCCCAATCAGCTCTTTTGCCTCTTCAAGAAATTCCCATGATTTGTCAAAATTCCCGGTCTGCGCATGCATCAAAACAAGATTGCACAGGGTTTCAAGCTTATCATCAATTCCAAATGAGCTTTTAACAACTTTATCATAATATTGAAATGCCTTATTATAATCGCCGTGTATCAGATAAATATTTCCAAACAGGTTGTAAATATCGGCCTGAATTTTTCTTACATTATTTTCAGTACAAACAGTTAAGGCTTCCTCGAGCAGCGGCAATGAATCTTCATACCCGGAGTTTAAGTAAAAAGAATATGCCAGCAGATACAGCAGCTCAGCTTTATTTTTCGGATCGGTTTCTGCTTCCCGTATCTGGTTCAATATTGCAAACGCCTCTTTTACTTTTCCGATATTTAATAAATTCCTGGCTTTGGAAATAACCGCCATGTACGCTGATTGATCCTGCCCGTTGATTTCAAACAGCACAATAGCTTTATCAACATATTTAAGGGAGCTTTCAGTATCTCCAAGGTAAAACTTCATTAGAATAGATTTATAATAAAGCAAATAAGCATTCTTTTCGATCGTTTCTTCTTTCAGTCCCGAGATCCATTTCCACAGAATATCATGCGCACCCCTATCATAGAAACCCTGGAAATTATCAAGAATAATTCCTGTGACAAACTCAGGATCCTTTGTCATTAAACCGTATGAAACAGCTTTATCGTAATCTTTTACCAGCAGGTAATACCCGGAGATCCTTTTCAGAAGTGAGTCTCTTTCTTCCCCGCTTCTTAACTGATGAAATTTTGAAATAAGAAATTTCCTGAATAAAACCTGGTAATTGTATTTAACCTCGTAAGCGCCTTCCATCAATACCGGGCCGGCCTGAAGGAATATATTCTTTTTTTGAAGATCGTCCAGAACGGAACGGCTGTAGGTTATTTCCAGCAGTTCATTAACTGTTCCAGGAGTAAAATCTTCCAGAAGAGCGGTATCTAAAAGAAACTTTTGAATCTTTTTATCGATACTTCTGAAAATATCCTCTGCGAAGAAATCGAATATATCTTCCAAAACAGTTTCATTGTAAAGTTTGAGTTTTGCAAAGTTATCGCCCCAGGTCTGAAGAATTAAATGAATGCCGGTTATCCATCCGCCGATATTTGTTTCAAGAGCAATTATGTCATCTTCTGTATATGAGACGTGATAAACATTTTCGAGAAGTTCAGCTGTTTCATGTCTTGTAAAGACCAGCCGCTCCTCATCCAGCTTATAGACCTTTCTTTTTGCCTGAAGCTGGCTAAAGTTAATTTCAGGGATTACTCTTGTGGTTACAATTATATGCAGATTAGCCGGGATGTTTTCCATCAAAGCATTCATAAGCTCAATTAACCATTCATGATTTCCCAGGTTCCCAAGATCGTCAAGAACTAATATAACATCATCATTAAACAAATTGAGGAATTCATTTGTAAAGGTGCCAATTATATTATTAATTATTGTCTTTGAATTTTTAGCCAGCTGGTAGTTTTCGCGGCAAAATTCAATTACCTGCAAAGTGTCTTTTCCAAATTCTTTATTAACTGTTTTCAGTGAATCGATAAGATAATTAACAAAGGTGTAAAGATTATTCATATCTGAAGAAACAATTAGCCATGCGGCGCAGTATTCGTTTTTTGATAGAAAATCCCGGACCAAAGTAGTTTTGCCGAATCCTGCAGGCGAAGAAATCAAAACCAGATTCTTGTCAATATTTTGTTCAAGAATTTTGTTAAGTCTTTCCCTCCGTATCATGCCTCCCGGCAAATTTGGGGATATCGTTCGTATTTTAAGAATGGGATCCATTTACAAATAATTACACATTTCGTGTATTAAAAAAGCATTCTTTGCAATTATAAACGCAGATAACTAAACTTCACTTAACGGAAATATGGTATATAAGCTTAATGACAAACCATAATTCGGGCAAAATAGCTGGAAATAGAACTAATTTCTATACTTTGATGTTTCTAACGTGAAAAGTATTTTCGAAGAAAATTTTGGGATTAATGGAACCCATTAAAATAACAGAAACTTAGAGAAATTTGAGTTTATATTTTTACGGGTAAGGAATTTGGTAAGGTTGAAATATTAAGTTTGTAACATTAAAAACAAACACTAAGAAATGACTATGAGAATACTTCAACATTACGGAGCGCTTCAAGCCTCTTCAGATAATTTCCTGTTAACTTCTAAAGAGAGCGTCAATTATTCAACAGAGCCCGAATTAAAACCTGCAGGTTTCAGGCTGTATCAAAACTTTCCCCAGACATTTTACAGAGTAACCAGGATAGGATTTGATATTCCGGAAGCCACAAATGTAAAAATAGGAATTTATGATACATTTGGAAGGGAAATATGCGTATTAGTTGATGAAGTCCTTGATTCCGGTAATTACGAAGTTGTATTTGATGCATCATCGTTTAAGCTGGATCCCGGAATGTTGATGTATAAGATAAAAACCGGCGAATTTGCCGATACAAAAAAAATGTTTTTATTAAAGGAAAATAATATCTTATCTTAGCTCACGGCTGAAGGGAAATTACATTAAAATCATGAAATTTAAAGGATACTTAATAATTATCTTAATATTCGTAGCTTGTATAATTAGAAATACTGAGCTCTTTAGCCAAAATGTTCAATGGATTGCCCGGCTGAACGGAGATGCCGATAGCATAGATGTTGCGAAAGCGGTTGCAGTAGACGCACAGGGAAATGTTTATGTGACAGGAACGAGCACAGAGCTTTTGCTTTTAACTGATATTGTTACTGTAAAATATAGTCCGCTTGGCGCAGTGATTTGGTCGCGTTCATACGGTGGCGTTCTGAATGATGAAGGTGATGCGATTGCGCTTGACGATTCAGCAAATGTTTACGTGGCCGGCTTTGCAAACAGGCTGCTTAATTTGTTAGGCGATTATGTTGTTATAAAATATAATACAAACGGCGTATTGCAGTGGGCAAGAACTTATGACGGCACAGCGCACGGGTTGGACTATGCCACTTCCCTTGCGGTAGATAATCAGCATAATGTATATGTAACGGGCTCAGCAACAATGCATGGGCTAGTTTTGGGTAACATAGATTATGTTACTTTAAAATATGATATAAATGGAAATCTTTTATGGACGGCGGACTATGACGGGCCATCCCAGGGAGAAGATGACGCTTATAAATTAAAAGTGGATGGGCTTAATAATGTTATTGTAACCGGATACAGTAAAAACAGCCTGCTCGGAACCGGCGACTATGCAACTGTTAAATATGACGGAAACGGAAATCAATTGTGGGTTATGAGATATGACGGACCCGGACACGGGGACGATATAGCCCACGACGTTGCAGTGGACAATTTTAATAATATATATGTAACCGGAGAAAGCCAGGGAACAACAACAGGAGTGGATTATGCAACCTTAAAATACAACTCAGCTGGCATTCAGCAGTGGGTATCAAGATATAACGGTCCGGGGAACGGCGAGGACAGAGCCTATGCAATTGTGGTAGATAATACCGATCACCCGGTAATAACAGGCGAGAGCGTCGGCAACAATACTTCGCATGATTATGCAACCGTAAAATATGACCAAAACGGAGTGCAGCAATGGGCATCAAGATATAACGGACCGGGAAACGGCGAGGACAGGGCTTATGCCATTGTAGTCGATAATACAGATAATGTTTTTATTACCGGAGAAAGCGGCGGCAATAATTCAGGGCAGGATTATGCGACAGTAAAGTATAATCCGGCGGGCACACAGCAATGGGCTGCAATATATAACGGACCGGGAAACAGCACAGACCGAGCTTATGCAATTGTTGTTGATAACACAGATAATGTTTACGTAACAGGCACAAGCCAGCACAGTTCGCTATTGAGCTCTGAGGATTATTTAACAATTAAGTATGCGGACCCGGTTGGTATTCAGGTTGTGACAAATGAAATTCCTGACAGATTCAATCTGTATCAAAATTATCCAAATCCTTTTAACCCGGGCACTGTGATTAGATTTGATATCTGGCATGAATCAGATGTGAAAATTACATTGTATGATATACTAGGCAGTAAGCTAAAGGAACTGGTTGACAAGAGGCTTAACGGAGGCTCATACGAAATTTCGCTGAATGCGGAAAATCTTCCCAGCGGAATTTACGTTTATAGAATTACTGCAAATGGATACACAGATTCAAAAAAAATGATATTGCTGAAGTAACCTGTTCGAATTAAATAACATTCCCCCATTAATCCACGCGGTCAAAACCGGGTGGATTTTTTTATAGATATAACATAGTCTTTCCAGTTATTACATGAGATTGTTTATATACCTTCTGATATCTATATTTGATGTATTGCTTTCGATTTATTCAATAAACCTTCAATGATGTAATGAAATCCGGCATAACCGACCGTTTGTTTCTTAAAAAATATGCATGGCTTTCCGTAGGTGGCGCTGTATTTACTATAGTGTTTAAAACAGCCGCTTACCTGATGACAAATTCCGTAGGGCTGCTCTCTGACGCAATGGAATCTATAGTCAATTTAATCGGCGCGTTTATGGCCCTTGCTATGCTCAACATCGCCGCAAAGCCGGCAGATGACGATCACGCATATGGCCATAGTAAAGCCGAGTATTTCTCGGCGGGAGTAGAAGGTTCGCTTATTGTAGTGGCGGCAATAGGTATTGGCATTTTTGCAGTATTAAGACTTATCACACCGGAGCCGCTTGATAAAATTGGCCTTGGATTGAGCGTCTCGGTGGTAGCATCGTTCGTTAATCTTGTTATTGCTATTATTCTATTCAAAGCGGGTAAACGGCACGATTCTATTACTCTTGAAGCAAACGCAAAACATTTAATGGCAGATGTTTGGACATCCGCCGGGGTTTTAGTGGGAGTCGGGGCTGTAGCGCTCAGCGGGTGGCAGCAGCTTGACCCGGTAATAGCTATTATTGTTGCAGTGAATATTGTATGGACCGGCGTTAAGATACTGAGACAATCTGTACTTGGGCTTATGGATACGGCTATTTCTCCTGAAGAACTGAGCACATTGAAAAGCATTCTTGACTCATATGCCAAGGATAATATCCAGTTTCATGCACTGCGTTCAAGACAAGCGGGCTCAAGGCGTTTTGTGTCATTTCATGTAATTGTTCCCGGCGAATGGACCGTAAACCATGGACATCATTTTCTTGAAGAGCTTGAAGGTGATATACGGAAGAAGATGCCAAATGTTAATGTATTTACGCACCTTGAATCATTAAACGACCCGGCCTCATGGGACGACGTGGATCTTGACAGAGAAGTTATTTAATTTTTTTCCTTCCAATAATCGGCCATAATTTCCGAAGCCCATACAGGCTGCCTGATCTCTTCAGATGGCAGAAATTCTTTTATAACAGGTTTAATATCCAATACAGGCGTACCTTCAATAGCATCAAGACCTGTTACTATTACAGTTTTATTCTTAACTTCAACAAGCTTTACAACTGATAGTCCTATCCTGTTCGGGCGGTTCTTACCTCGCTGGGCAAATATACCGACGCTGGGCCAAGCTTTATTATTTCTTGGATGGCTTGAACCAAGTTTAATTTTTTCCGGATCAATTTTATCAAAGTAGAAAATGATTTCCAGGTGGGAAAACTCTTCAATCCCCTTCAAAGCATCTTCAGTGAATTTATCAGCAAGCGTTATTTCCGAACGGATCCCGCCCCAGAAATCATCTGAAATTTCTTTTCGCGAATTTCTAACGAAGCCAATCGCTTCCAATTTTATTTCAACGGGATAGCTCATATTAGTTTTTTTTAAAAATTCTGTAAATAAAAAAGACTATTTTGATTTGTTCAAAATAGTCCGTGAAAGATCAAATTAAGTTTATGGGTACATGTCATGATCCTGCATTATGAACTTAAGTTCCTTAGACTTAGTGAATGAATTTAGCTGAGATAAGTCATAATCATCAACATTCCTGAACAGTAAACCCACTATCCCGCCAATAACTGCGCATGGAAGCGTTAACACCAGGACTGTTCCTACTGCGGCATCTTTGGGCAGAAATGACTTTTTCTTTGTTCCGTTAAATATTTCATAATAAACCAATCCGCCTACAAAACCTGTAACAGCGCCAATAGCCGCGCCTGTCCACATGTATGTGCCAACTTCAAATTTCACATCTGCAACTTTTTCAACGTTTATGATCTTGAAATTGCTGTCTGAAGTGACAAGCAGAAGATTATCATGCAAACCCACCATTCTTGTCCTGGTCAGCGTTTTGCCGTTTGTCAGTTTAATGTCGCAGAGTTTCGTTTGGGAATTCAAATTCACCGCTATTGTAAATAGCAGAAAAAACAATATTAGAGAATGTCTTAATAAATTCAAATTCAATAATCTTAGTTATTAACGCAATATGATAAATTCATTGGATTTATTCAATATATTCCCGAAAAGGGTGACATCTTTTATTCAGGACTTGGAAGAAGGGTCAACAAGCTGTATCCAGTTTCCGTCCGGATCGGTAAATGTATAACACCCATCGCCATCGGAGCCTTTAATTTCAATGTTACTGCTTTTTAAGTCAGCCAGAGCGTTTTCAATATTATCGGTATACATTACAAAAGCAATATCTGTTTCCTGGTAAGTTTTGTGAATTATATGATTTCTTCCCGGCCTGAGCAGGATCACAGACTCTCTTTGCTTTAACCATACAAATTTTTCATGCTGGATCTCTATCAATTCAAAGCCAAGGATATTAATGTAAAATTCGTTTTGATCTTAAAGGTTCATTTACGAATATTTCAATGTGTCCAAGTCTCATAATCATTATAGATTCATTCAATTGCTTTCAAGCGTTCTTAAGGCGTCTGATTCTATCCTTATCCTGCGTATAAGTACAAAAATATTTAAAACGCTGAAGGCTGCTGCCGTAATATAACACGAAAAAATCAAAGGAATCACAGCAATTTCAGTAATAACGGCTGCATAGTTAGGGTGAGAAATAAATTTATATGGCCCTTTTCTGATCAACTTGCTGCCTTTCAATATTAATATTTTCGTATTCCAGAATCCGCTGAGAGAAATTATCGACCAGTATCGTAATGCTTGAGCCATTAAAAAAAATAAAATAAATGGATAGAAAAGAGCGTTTGCAGCAGGCTGAAGAAATAGTTTTTCAGCTATTAAACTTAAAAAGAAAAAAACGTGCATCAGGACAACAAATTTATATCCTTTTTCATCAAGCTCTTCAGCGCCTTTTGCTTTCATATTGGCTTCGTTGCGGCGCGCTATTACAAGTTCAATCAGTCTTTGTAATATAACAAAACCAATGAAACACGAGAAAAATATCATAGGGTCCTGAATAAAACAAGCTCGGAGCTGAATCCGGGGCCGAGCGATGAGAGCAGTCCGTATTCATTTGCTTTGTGTTGGTTTGCGGTCAGAAATTCATCCAATACAAATAATACACTGGGCGATGACATATTCCCGTGCTTTCTCAAAACACTCCTCGAATATTTCAAAGTACCCGGATCCAAATTCAGCGATTTTTCATAAGCGTTGATAACTTTAACTCCGCCCGGGTGCGCAATAAAATACCTGATTTCTTTTAAGTCTATTTTATTCTTTTCCAGCAATTCCAATATGTTTGGATGCACTTCTTTTTCTACGATAGAAGGAATATCCCTGCTGAAAATAACTTTGAAACCGCTATCAACAATTTCCCATCCCATAACATCCAGCGATTCGTAATATATTGTCGACATAGAATCGATTATTTCAACTCGGCTATCTTTAAAGAATTTGCTTTTATTTCCTGCGATCAAAACTGCTCCAGCTCCGTCTGAGAATAATGCTGCCGCAACAACGTTACTTTTGGAAAGGTCATCTTTTTGAAATGTAAGGCTGCACAATTCAATAGCTAGCACAAGCGCATTTTTTTCGGGAAAAGCTGTTGTATATTCCCATGCTTTGCCAAGCGCCGCCGCCCCGCCGGCGCAACCAAGTCCCCATATAGGCGTTCTTCTAATGTGTCTGTTCAGTTTAAGTTCATTCACTAACAATGCGTCCAGCGTCGGAGTTGAAAGGCCGGTGCTTGTCACAAAGAAAATATTATCTATATCATTGTATGATGCCCCTGTTCGTTTGAAACATTCTTCAATAGCTTTCTTCCCGATAAGAAGCGCTTCGCTGAGAAAAATTTGATTTCTCTCCGTAAAAGTGTGATCATGCTTCAGCCATTCAAGGGGCACAGATATGTGCCGGTTTTCAACCGAAGAATTATCAAAAACAGATATTAATCTATCAATATCAACGCCAGCGCCTGAGAATAAATTATAAGTGAACTCTCTTAAAGCGCTTTGCGGTAAATCAACTCTACCGCCAATTGTTCCAACTGAAATTATTCCGGACATTATAACAGCAATAATAAGCAAATACCCGCCTCTTTAAAGCGGGCAGCAAAATAGTTTATGTGAATTATCAAAACAAATCCAGTACATTCCTTTGTTATCTTTCATATAGATTAATGATTAATTTAATCTGAAAGTTTTGGGTATTTGGATTTATTTAAAGAAATTCCCAAAAATTACGAATTTATAATATATCCTGCAATTCAGAGCAAAATATTACATGTAATTGAATAATGTGCGTTTATCCCTATTGATTATAATAATACATTTCAAGTTAAGCGAAATACAGGTATTTTCGCTGAATGAGAGAATATTTCAGGTTAACCAGATTACTGAAACCATATAAATGGCATCTTGTACTGTCTTTCGTTTTGATAGTCCTTTTTTCCTTATGTAACGCGATTTCAATATATCTTTCTATCCCGCTATTAAAGACCCTGTTTACCGGCGATAC
This sequence comes from uncultured Ignavibacteriales bacterium, assembly GCA_964568655.1. Classification (GTDB taxonomy): domain Bacteria; phylum Bacteroidota; class Ignavibacteria; order Tepidaquicellales; family OLB5; genus CAWFKW01. The sequence goes on from CAZMRG010000079.1 coordinate 12,168, forward strand.
CACACAGACTTTACCTTCAACCCCCGGAATTTCGATGAACTGGTTTGACACTTTGAGGCAAAATTTTGAAAATTATATATTTGCGGGAAATGATAAGTATTCAACTCTAGTTAAAGTTTGCGTCTTAATGCTGGTATTCTACTTTTCAAAGAATGTATTCGGATACATGCAGTCTATTCTCACAGAATACGTTGAAAAGTCATTGATTACGGACCTAAGGAGAAAAATATATCATAAGTTCAATTCCCTTTCACTAAAATATTTCAGCGAAAAAAGGTCCGGCGACATAATTTCAAGGTTTATTACCGATGTAAATGCCATTCAAAATACTGTGTCTGTTACTTTCACTGACTTGATAAAACAGCCCGTGCTTCTGGCAATATTTCTGACAATGGCATTCATGATCAGCTGGAAACTGACGCTTATCTCGCTTGCCATCATTCCCCTATCCGTGATCCTGATAATTTATATAGGCAGGAAGCTGAAAAAATACAGCATAAGAGTACAGGACAAGCTTGGAGATTTCACTTCTATCATAGCCGAAACAATTTACGGAAGCAAGATTATCAGGGCTTTTTCGATGGAGAATTTTGAAAATAAAAGATTCGAGAAAAAGCTAAAGGATTACTGGCGGACATTGATGAAGAACTCGTTGTACAAAGACCTGACCAGTCCTTTTACAGAATATATTTCTGTTGCAATGGGTGTATTTATTATTTGGTATGGCGGCAGAGAAATATTTGCCGGCGGCGGATTGAGACCCGAAGAGTTTATAGGTTTCCTGATAATTATATTTCAGCTCATGAGCCCGATTAAAGATATCAGCTCTGTTAATAACAGAATACAGGAATCATCTGCGGCGGCGAAAAGAATTTTTCAAATACTTGACACAAAGGCGGAGATATATGACGTTCCTGATGCGGTAACTTTAAACGGTTTCAACGACAGTATTGAGTTTAAAGATGTAAGCTTCTCTTATGACTTAGACGACAAGATTGTTTTAAATAAAATTAACCTGAGTATAAAGAAAAATGAAAAGCTGGCGATAGTTGGATTAAGCGGAGTAGGCAAATCTACTTTTGTGGACCTTCTTCCAAGATTTTATGATCCGACCGAAGGTGAAATATCCGTTGACGGGATAAACATTAAAAATATCAAACTAAGTTCTTTACGCGGCCTGTTTGGGATAGTAACGCAGGAGATAATTCTTTTCAACGATACAATCCGGAACAATATTGCATACGGCTTTGATGATATGCCGATGGAGAAAATTATCGATGCCGCCAAAAACGCAAATGCGCATGATTTTATCCTGGAAACTGAAAACGGCTACGATACTGTTATCGGCGAGCGCGGTATAAAGCTATCCGGCGGACAGAGACAGAGAATTGCCATCGCAAGGGCTTTGCTTAAAGGCGCGCCAATAATGATATTCGATGAAGCGACATCTTCGCTCGATACTGAATCTGAAACACTCATTCAGGAAGCCATAGAAAAGCTGATAATGAATAATACATCAATTGTAATAGCTCACCGTCTATCGACAATTAAGAATGCGGACAGAATAGTTGTATTGCATGAAGGGAAAATAGAAAGTGTTGGCACTCATGAGGAACTTATGGAAGGCAGCGAAGGCATATACAAAAAACTATATGAGTTACAGTTCGAATAATGAAGATAAGCGCGATAGTAATTACTTTCAACGAAGAAGAGAATATTAAGGACTGCCTTGAGTCCGTTAATTGGGCAGATGAAATTATTGTTGTCGATTCTCACAGCTCTGATAAGACAATTGAAATTGCACGCAGCAATACCGATAAAGTTTTCAGCGTTGAGATGCAGAATGTTACTGAGAAAAGAAAATTTTCAGTTGATAAAGCCGCCAATGACTGGATCTTGTTTGTAGATGCTGATGAAAGAATATCAAAAGAACTTAGCGAAGAAATTCTAGCGCTAACTCCGCCCGAGGATACTGCCGGGTATTTTCTTAACAGGAAAAACTTTTATCTGGGCAAATGGATAAAACATTGCGGCATTTATCCTGATTACCACATAAGATTATTCAACAGAAAAAAAGCGGCTGTCAACGACCGGATTATTCATGAAGGGATTGAGGTTAAGGGCAAGACGTTACAGCTAAGAGGCGCGCTGCTTCACTACCCTGTAAGGGATATAAACGGCATGATAGACAAGGTCAATTATTACTCTACTATGGAATCGCAGGAGCATTTTAATAATGGCCGAAAAATATCTAAAGCAGGGGCTTTCACTCACGCAGCCGCTACTTTTCTTGTCATGTATTTTTCAAGAAAGGGGTTTATGGATAAGTTGGTGGGATTTTATGTAAGCGTTTCATATTCTGTTACAACATTTATGACCTACCTGAAATTACTAAAGCTTCAAAACAAGATATAGGAGCGAATGGCATTTAATAAATCAATTTTTCTGAAATACCTTAATATTCTGCTGCTTGTTTTCTTCTCAGCCGCATTTATTGGGTCCCAGTTCAGCGTAGCGCTTTCATCAATCGGCGTGGGCGGATTAATAATATTAAGCGCTGCCAGGTTAACTATTGACAGAAGCGTAAAAATTGTTGATAAAAAGATATTTTATTTATTAGGATTTTATCTTCTTGTGCAGGTCGTGTTCTCTTTTTTCAGCGCCGAGCCTGGGGAATCGATGTC
>CAZMRG010000080.1:0-7855 GCA_964568655.1 uncultured Ignavibacteriales bacterium
CCCTAGCGGGGCTCGCATAATTTTTTAGAATAACGTCTACAAATATTTCGCCCCTACGGGGCTAAAAAAATAACCAATAGAACTCAAAAAATATTTCACTTACGTGGCATACGGACGATTGTTCTCGCATCATCGTTTCCAATAATTATTGGCACGGTATTAGATAGTTGTGATGAAATATTTATATATCCTTTTTTCAATTTTCAGACTATTTTTGTAGCATAACAAAACGTTCTCTAATAACTTCATTAAATTCTTGGAGCATTTTCTATGAAGAATTATATTCTTGCTGCTTTTGTTTCTATATTGTGCCTTGTTGTAATCAATAATAATGCTTTCCCGCAGAATAACTCAAACGGAATCTCATTAACAAAATCATCTGACGGTTACTACATAGATCTTAATTTACCCGGTTACTCAACTGCTTCGCTTAGCCAAAACGGCGAGCCATTTATAAAAATTAATCTGGATAATTATGGTATAACTCCTGAAGCGGGTTTACCTATGCTTCCGCAGATCTCGTTTAACTTATTTATTAATACAAATGAAAAAACCCCCGCTTATGAAGTTGAAAGCCGGAATTCAGAAACTAAATTCTTAAACGCCAAGGTCTATCCTACGCAGGCGCCATGGGAAAAAAATAAAAACCCCGGCGACAGGCCGTTTACCATAGACAGGAATTATTATCTTACCAAAGGCAGTATCGATAATCCATTGGTAAAGATATCCGAGCCGTTTGTGATTGCAGGCGTAAAAGGCGTTACAGTAACTATTTTCCCTTTTGCATATGACCCTACAACCAATAAACTGATAGTTACAAAAAACGCGAAATTCAAAATTGATCTGAAATACCCGGCTGTTATTAACAGCGTCCCTGAATCGTTTGATAAAATGTTCAGAAATTTCTTTCTCAATTATAACGCTGTAAATGTTACGCCGACCAATAATTACTTAATTATAACCGCGCCTGAATATGAATCCGGTATGGCTGCTTTTGTGACCCATAAGCAGAATATGGGTTACAGCGTATTTATGGCGAACACAACGATAACCGGAACAACAAACTCGGCCATTCTGAATTATATCCAGCAGCGTTATAACAACACTACAACGCGTCCGGAATTTATTCTGCTGGTAGGGGATGTTGATAAGATACCTAACTGGATTGGTATTGGCCCTGATAATCCCAATACCGATCTGAATTATACATTGCTTGACGGAAATGATGCGTATGCTGATGCGTTCATTGGAAGATTTTCGGTATCAAGCTCCGCTGAGCTGACTAATATTATTACAAAATCGATTTTTATGGAAGATAATATAAACAATCTTCCGAAGAAAAATATATACATGGCGTCTGAAGATAATTATACGATATCTGAAGGCACGCATAATTTTGTTATAGATAGTTTTTTCATGCCGGGCAACTATAACAATGTGAAATTATACTGCCATACTTACAATGCCACGACCCAGCAGCTTACAGATGCATTTAATGCAAACCAGTCATTTGCAATTTATTCAGGTCATGGCGGAGAAACTGAATGGGCAGACGGCCCGGTATTTACACAGTCAAATGTAAACGCGTTAACCAACACGGTTTATCCTTTTGTATATGTGTTCTCATGCCTGACGGGTTCATATCAGGTTCCTGAATGTATGGCTGAAACATTTATCAGAAGAACGCACGGAGCATCTGTTTACTGGGGCTCATCGGTTACTTCATATTGGGACCAGGATGATATTCTTGAGAAGAGGCTTATAAGGAGCATGTTTGTAGATGATCTGAAGAAAACGACCCCGATGATGGTTATGGCCAAGTATTACCTATCGCTGTATTACGGCGGTATTACATCCGACGTCAGAAGATATTTTGAGATGTATAATTGTTTTGGGGATCCGTCTATATATGAGGCGGCTTTTGGGCCAATGATTTCTCATACCCCGCTTCCGAATACTGAAAATCTAAACGGTCCGTATGTAGTAAATTGTTCTATAACACCCGCAGGTTCTACGATTGACCCGTTGAAAACAAAAATATTCTGGACAAGAGGAACTTCTTTCACCGATAGCGTTTCATTAACAAATTGCGGAGGTAACAACTGGACAGCAAACATTCCGGGAAATGGCGCTGAAGCTTCATACAGGTATTACATTAAAACAGGCGATGCACTGAACAGAATTGCCGTTTTACCCGGCGGCGCTCCTGCAAACTATTTTTCATTTAACGCGCAGCCTGATTTGACTCCTCCTGTAATAACCCATACACAGGTTGGAAATATAGGGCAGCCTATGTGGCCCGCAACTGTGAACTGCACTGCGACCGACAATATTGGCATAGACAGCGTTTGGGTCGAGTGGTATAAGAACACGCCTGCTTCATCTAAAGAATTTAAATTAATAAATATATCCGGCAGTTCGTTTTCTGCCGTATTTAATTCACCTAATTCAGAAGTTACGGCAGGTGATTCAATTTTTTATGTAATTAAAGCTAAAGATAACTCGGCCGCGCACAATTTATGTCAATCGCCTGCAAGCGGACATTACGCATTTATGATAACTAGCCTTACATCATCAAGTTTTTGCAAAGATACATATTTGCCTATAAGAGATAACCAAACAACTGCCGACACGTTCTTTATTTCATCGCACGGAACTATCACCGATTTCAATTTTAAGATGGAGAGGCTAATCCATACTTACGATGGAGACGTTAGTTTCACAATAACATCCCCTTCAGGCCAGGCAGTCATATTAAGCGCTAACCACGGCGGCGGCGGACAAAATTATATTAATACGGTCTTTGATGATTCAGCAACCACACATATTTCAGAAGGAACCGCGCCATTCACAGGAACATTTAAGCCTGATATTCCAATGACGGTATTCAACGGGCAGGAAATGTACGGCGCCTGGATATTAAGAGTGAACGATGATGCAGATATTGATACCGGCCACGTAGAAAGATATTGCCTGATAATGCAGTATACTTCTATAATAGGGATAAGCGATCTTAGCATACCGCGGAAATTTGAGATTAAACAAAATTATCCAAACCCGTTTAATCCGGTGACTATAATAAAGTACTCGATTCCGAAAAGCAGCCTTGTGAAAATGACGGTGTATGACATTCTCGGGCGTGAGGTATCTAAGCTGGTTAACTCCGTAGAGCCGGCAGGAAATTATGAAGTTAACTTTGACGGTAGCAACCTTGCCAGCGGTATTTATTTTTATCGTATCGAAGCCCGCCAGGTCGGGTCTTCGACGGGAAGTTTTGTTGAAGTGAAGAAAATGGTTTTACTTAAATAAAAAAACCTGAACTGCAAGGCCGGATTTTATGTAACGGCCAAACGGTTGGGTACTATGAGGCAGGCTATAGCCTGCCTTTTTTATTTATCACTGATAGTTTATTCCCGCGTAAGCGGGAATCCCATGAAAGTATAAAAAAAATTAGGACAAAAAGAATTAGAAGGTTCATTGATTAATTGATGTTCTTGAGGTCTATATATTGGTCTAATATTTATTGCAGTGATATTTTGAGTACTTTTAAAGTTATTCAGGGGTTATCTTTTCGTCCAGTTGGCATTATAACCGGAAACTTTAAAAAGAGCGTCTTCAAAGCGAATTAATATTACATGCATTTAGAACAAGCCAATTATTATATTTGGAACTAACAAGCCCCTTGGTGTAATGGACAGCGCTTCAGGTTCCGGTCCTGATGGTTCTCCCTTAGGGACTCCTCCGGAGGATTCCTTCAGTGGTACAATGAAAACAAGTTAAAATACGCCCCCTTGGTGTAATGGACAGCACGTCAGGTTCCGGTCCTGATGGTGAGGGTTCGAATCCTTCAGGGGGTACAAACAAATTAAAACGCTACTAACTATTAACTACTAACTGGCGACTGCTTGACTTATTCTTACGAAAAAACTCTAAAGACAAAACCGGATGATACATTCCTGAACCTGCAATCTTTTTTCTTCATCACATCTAAACAAATTACAAAAATCCTCTACAGAACCTCTGTTACGCCTCACCAGGTGATCTTTGCTTCTATGGTTTTTGGGTTAACCGCGGCATACCTTATTATTCAAAACAACATTGCGCTTGTAATAGCCGGCGCTGTATTGTTATTCTATAAAAATGTTCTTGATAAAGTTGACGGCTCGCTTGCAAGAGCTAAAGAACTTGACTCCCGCCGCGGAAGATTCTACGATTCAATTTCTGACTTCATCGTAACGCTTGCCACATTTTCAGCAATGAGTTATAAGCTTTATCTTACTTATAATTCAAATTGGGTTTTTGTAATTGGACTGGCGGCTATGATTTGTTCAATGCTGCAATGTTCTTATTTTATATTTTACCAAGTATCATTTATTATGCTCTCAGGTAAAAAGACCGTTAACCGCCTTGTTGAAAGCGTTACCGAAGAAGATATACAGACACAGGATAAATGGACGCTGTTTTTGCAGAAGATATTTATGATCATTTACGGCTGGCAGGATAAGCTGTTTGCCTCGCTTGATAATTTTTTTTATAAAAGACTTGCGATGAATTCTGATTTGAAGAAATCTCAAATACCGAATCTCAAATCTCAAATCGATGTGTTCTGGTACGCGAACAAACCATTCCTGACCGCGGCAAGCTCTCTTTCAATCGGTACGCATATATTTTTTATTTGCATTTTCGCTTTAATTGGCAGGTTTGACCTGTATTTTTTTGTGAATTTAATATTGTGGAACTTATTATTAATATGCCTGATTATTTATCATTACATTTCAGCGAAGAAGAAAATTAAAGCGGTATAGTGTTATATATTACAAGGAAATTTCATTTCAGCGCATCTCACAGGGTGCATAATCCCAACTGGAGCGATGAGAAAAATATAGAAATATATGGCAAATGCGCCAACCCAAACGGTCACGGGCACAATTATATTCTCGAGGTGACGGTTGCCGGAGAGAACAACCCTGAAATCGGTTTTGTTATGGATCTGAAAGAGCTAAACGATATAGTTGAAAATGAGCTGATGTCTAAAGTGGACCACAGAAATTTCAATATTGATGTTGATTTTATGAATGGCGTTAACCCTACGACTGAAAACATTGTTGTAAAGTTCTGGGAACGGCTGGAGAGCAAAGTTAACACTGCTGCAAGAAAACTTCATTCGCTTAAACTTTTTGAAACAGAAAAGAACATAGTTGAATACACGGGAAAAACAAAATGAATAAAAAACTTCACAAAGACATCTTAACTGACGATGATGATAATAAGTTTGAAGGCAACGGCGCGGAAGACAGTTCTATAGAGAATATCAAATCAAGCGTTGAGGCGATACTGAGTGAGTTAGGTGAAGATGGCGGCAGAGAAGGGCTTCTGAAAACCCCGTTAAGAGTCGCGAAGGCTTATAAGTTCTTCACAAAGGGATATAAAGAAGATGCGGATAAAATACTTAACGGGGCTATATTCAACGAGCATTACGATGAGATGGTAATTGTGAAAGATATCGATTTCTTTAGCTTATGCGAACATCACATGCTTCCTTTCTATGGTAAATGCCATGTTGCGTATATACCGAACGGAAAGATTGTTGGGTTAAGCAAAATTCCCAGGATAGTAGAAATGTACGCACGCCGCCTGCAGGTGCAGGAACGAATGACCCGGGAGATTGGAGATTTGATCTTTAAAGAGCTTAACCCAAAAGGCGTCGGGGTAGTGACCGAAGCGCGCCACCTGTGCATGATGATGCGCGGCGTGGAAAAACAAAATTCCGTTGCCACCGCTTCCTGCATGCTCGGGGTCTTTAAATCGGATGAAAAGACAAGGCAGGAGTTTCTTAAACTTATCGGAAAGTAAGAGTGGCGCTTTCAAATAACGACGTCAAATATTATGCCTCGCTTAAGCAGAAAAAGGTACGCGAGAGCGAAAATAAGTTTCTTATCGAAGGGTTTCATTTAATTGAGGAGTGTTTGAACTCCTCTTATGTTATCGAAGCGATTGTTCTTAGAAACGGTGTTGGACTTGAAAAGCATAAAGAAGTTAAGAGTAAAGCTTCGGAAAAAAATGTAAGAGTTGAAAGCGTTCCGGAAAAATTATTTGATAAGCTTGCCGAAACCGAAAACTCTCAGGGTATTGTAGGCGTAGTCAGAATTCCTGAAGCGAAAAAAGATAACGCACCGCCCGGCAATGAAGTTATAGCTCTTGATAGAATTAACGACCCGGGTAATTTAGGAACAATTATAAGAACAGCATACTGGTTTGGTATTGATTCGGTTTTAATATCAAAAAACTCGGCTGATATTTACAACTCCAAAACCCTCCGTTCATCGCAGGGAGCTGTGTTCCATATGAACATCAGCTATGGCTTGGATTTGAAGAAAAATATTCATAAACTGAACTCGGATGGATATAAAATCTATTTGTTTGATGCCTCTGCTGAAAATGACCTGGCAAGATCTAATATAATCGGAAAAAGCGTTTTTGTGTTTGGTAATGAAGCTGAAGGAATTTCATCAGATATATTTGAACAGCCCTATGAAAAAGTGAAAATACAGGGTTTTTCCGGCTGTGAATCGCTGAATGTGGCTGTAAGCGCAGGTATTTTGATGTTTTATTTAAAGAATGGTATGAAAATTGTATGAAAACAGTTTTTTTGCTATATTTGTGAATTCATTGAGTTAAGTTCGAATTAACTAGAATATTATGGACTCGAATACATTTGCTCTCAACGGCGGTTTAACTGCTACATCCCGTTCTTTCTGGATTAAAAGCAAGGACTGGGATCTGACGTTTATCAGCTTAAGCGCCGTATTGGTATTCGTGCCGTTAGCATCGTATTATTTCGGACAGAGCCAGGAAAATAACCCCGGATATGCCCAGTACATGAGCAAGGTTGTTGATTACTTTGTTGCAGCGTGTATCGGCGGCCCTCATATGTTTGCTACGTTCATCAGGACTTTCCTTAATAAAGGATTTGTTAAGGATAACAAGTTCGTAACTTACTCGTCGTTCCTTATTCCCGTGATGGTAATCGCAATCGGCATAGCTAATGACAGAATGCCTCTTCTTCTTACGATCTTTTTTACTTTTGCTTCGATTCATGTTGTTGAGCAGATGCTTTACCTTGTTGATTCATATAATATCAAAGCCAGGCTCCCTGTTCCAAAATGGGAAAGGTTTGTTGATTACTTTGTTTCGTTTTCAGCGCTTGCTCCGTGGGGCGTTTATATGTTTGTTCATGATAAGTTTTTAATTGATAGCCGCGTGCTTTTGTTCCCGCCGTTCTTAAAACAGGAATGGCTGATCTATGTTACATTCGCGGTGTTCTTCCTAGCGGTTGCGTTATTCGTTTATAAAACATATCTCGAAATAAAAGAGGGCCGCTTTAACGGGCCGAAAACTCTGCTTATTTCTCTTACCGTTGTAATAGGATTCTGGATACCATCAGTTGGACTGGTCGGAATTCCTCTTGACGTATCGTTCCAGGGATTTAATATATGGCATTCATTCCAGTACCTTGGAGTATCTGCGTTCATTTTGAAGCAGCAGTATAAAAAAGGACTGATAACAAGTCCGTTCGTTAAGAAGCTTGCAAAAAGCGGCTGGTATTTTTATGGTTTCAATGTGCTTGTAACATGGTGCCTTGTTGGCGTTATGTTTTTAATCAGTCCGGATATTGGATTCGGACTCGTTCAAACCGATTCGCAGGCAAGATATTTGCCAACTCTCTCATTCCTTCTTATTCACTACTACCATGACCATTTCCTTTTCAGGGACCATGAAAGCTTGGTAGCGGCTACCTAATCAGTTATCAATTATCAATTAACAATTAGCAGAAACTCAAATTCGGTTGAGCTTT
>CAZMRG010000080.1:7955-14811 GCA_964568655.1 uncultured Ignavibacteriales bacterium
TTGTTAACTCAAGGACATTTATAATTTTCCATTCATTTTTGATTTTTAATCTTTGATTTTTGAATTTGTGTTATCCTCTTGATGATTTCAAGATTTTTGCATAATTTATTCAGTTAATACTATTGGTTAATATAAATCGGTTAAACGATTACGTTCAATCAAACAAATCTTAGTAATTTCAACACCTTCCGAAGCGTAATAACTCCGGTCAAATCACGATTATTCTTTTTTCTCATCATTCCGGCTATATTCATTTTCTGTGCAAATTCGTTTTCTCAAATTGAAATTGACGAAGGGCAGAGCCAGGAATACTATGCAAATGTAGTAAAGCTTTACGCACCGTCTGAAGATGCGTTTATCGCTTTGCAAAGAGTTGTCCGTCCATACCTAAAGCTGCGTGAATGGGGCAAGGCTGTGAAGATATTGCGCGACTACGAGCCAAAATTCCCATTAATGAAGGATAGATTTGAAAAGATAATTTCAATTCTTGAAGCGCCTGAAGAAGGCATCAGGAAAATAAACATGGGCGGAAATATCAATTCTATTATGCCGGAATATGGTCCTGTAATTTCGCCTGATATGAAAAAGCTGTATTTCACAGGGCGGGACAGGGAAGACGGCGTTGGAGGCGAAGATATTTATGTTTCTTATTATGTTGGCGGAAGATGGACCATCGCGACGCCAATCAACGGCGATATCAACACAGAAAGCAATGAATATATAAACAGTATTTCGGCCGATGGCGATCTGCTTCTGCTCTTCGGTAATTATGAAGGCAGCCTCGGGCGCGGCGATTATTTTTATGTAGAAAAATACGGAAGAAAGTGGTCGAAAATTCAACACTTCCCCGAGCCTATAAATTCAACTTTCTGGGATGCAGATGCGTTTATGACCGCGGACGGTAAAGCGGTAATATTTTCTTCTGAGCGTCCGGGCGGAGTAGGCGAATTCCACCAGAAAGGCGATTATTACCATGGCATGACATGGGGCAATCTTGACCTTTGGGTTGTGCTTAAAGAAGGCGATGGATGGAGCTCAAAAGCTATTAATCTGGGGCCGTCAATTAATACCCCGTATACTGAGCGGACCCCTTTCCTTCATCCCGACGGCAAGACTCTGTATTTCTCCTCTGACGGCTGGCCCGGGATTGGGAAATCGGATGTATTTAAATCGGTCAGGCTGAATGATTCATCATGGACCGAGTGGAGCGAGCCGGTGAATCTCGGAAAAGAAATTAATACTGCAGAGGAAGACTGGGGTTATAAAATTACAACCGACGGCAGGCGCGCATATTTTTCCACTATCAGCCCCGAAGGATTCGGCGAGGAAGATATATATTATGTCGACTTGCCTGTAAGCGCTAAGCCGCAAAGCAATGTGGTTGCGGTTCAGGGAAAGGTTGTAGATGAAAACGGCAAGCCCGTTGATGCAATTATAAAATGGGAAGATGTTAATCTTTTAAAAGAAGTAGGCGAGGCTAAAACAGATCCTGAAACAGGCGAGTATTATATTGCCCTGCCTGTTGGGAAATATTACGCTTATTTCGCGGAAGTTAAAGGGTATTACTCAACCGTAAATTATCTTGACTTAACCGATTCAAGCGGCTATAAAGAAGTTAAAACCGATGTTAACCTTTCATCAATCGAATCTCTCGAAAAATCAGGGAAGGCAATTAAAATTGAAAATATATTCTTCGATTCCGGAAAGTTTGACCTTCGCGAAGAATCTTACGCTGCGCTTGACCTGCTTTACAGGTTTATGAAAGTGAATCCGGAGATATATGTTGAGATCAACGCCCATACTGATAATATAGGAAGAGATGATTACAATCAAAAATTATCAGAAAACAGAGCGGGCTCGGTGGTCGATTACCTTGTTAACAAAGGAATCGACAGGTCGCGGTTGTTTCCGCAGGGTTTTGGGAAAACTATGCCGGTTGCATCAAACGGCACCGAAGAGGGCAGGGCGCTGAACAGGCGCGTCGAATTCCGCCTAAGAAAAGGCGACTAAAGAAATTTTCATCTTCCTGATATTTATAGATTATTTGTGTTCTGTTTTCATTATTTTGCGGGCGACGGTATGATTACAAAAACGCTAATAATATTACTTCTCAATGTTTCGTTTCTTTCATCGCTGGCCTATGCACAGCGCGACCTCGAAAATATCAAATCAGATGAAGAACTCAGGCAATATGTAAACGCGATGGCTCCTTCAGAAGATGCTTTTGTGGCCGTACAAATGCTGGCTAAACCCTTTATTGATAAAAAGGATTGGGACGGTGCGGCAAAAGTTTTTACAAAATACAGGCAGTGGTTCCCGCAAATGTTCCTGAGGTTTGATAAGATAATTGAGCTGTTAATGGCGCCTTCTGAAAATCTTGAGGTAACAAATCTGGAGGCAATTAACACCGATGCCGGAGAATACTTCCCTGTGATAACCATTGACGGCAGCCGTCTCTACTTTACGGGCAGCGACCGCAGAGACGGGATTGGCGGTGAAGATATTTATTATTCCGATCTGGTAGATGGCCAGTGGCAGGAGCCAAAGAACCTGGGGCCGCCGTTCAGCACTAAAGAAGATGATGCAATAAACAGTATATCAGCCGACGGAAATATTCTGGTTTTATTCGGCAATTATAAAGGAGCGTTTGGCGGCGGCGATAATTTTTACGCAGAGAAAACTGCTACGGGCTGGTCGGCAATTAAACCTTTTCCTAAACCCGTGAATTCAATTTATTGGGATTGCGACGGTTTTTTAACTGCCGACGGAAAAGCTTTTCTTTTTACATCTGACAGGAAAGGCGGAGTAGGAGAATTTCAGCGCGGCGGGAGCTTCTTTCACGGTGAGTATGACGGAAATACCGATATATATGTTTCATTGAAGACTGATTCAGGCTGGTCAAAACCAATTAATCTTGGACTGCAAATAAATACTCCGTTTTCAGAACGTTCCCCGTTTTTGCATCCCGATGGAAAGACGCTGTATTTTTCGTCGGACGGGCATTACGGGATCGGGAGCCTGGATGTATTCAAATCCGAAAGGCTGAGCGATACGTCATGGACCGAGTGGAGCGAACCCGTGAATTTAGGAAAAGACATTAACACATCAGGTTATGACGTAGCTTATAAAATTTCCACGGATGGCGACTATGCATATTTTTCGTCTGACAGGCCGGGCGGCAAAGGCGGGTATGATATTTACTCGATAAAGCTGCCGGAGAGCGCCAAGCCGAAAAAACATGTAGTCACTGTCAGGGGAAAAGTAACTGACGAAAACGGAAACCCTGTTGATGCATCTATTAAATGGTCAAATCTGGACTTGAATATTATTGCGGGTTCATTAACTTCAAATCCTGAAACAGGGGATTACATTATAGCCCTGCCGGTAGGCAATAAATACAGTTATTTTGCCGAGAAGCCCGGTTATTATTCTGTTTCAAAGGAAATTGACCTGGACTCTGCAATTGAGTTTAAGGAACTAACTGAAGATATAAAACTGGTGTCTGTAAAATCGCTTCAGGAAAATGAATCGGCTATTAAGCTGAATAATATTTATTTTGATTTTAATAAATATGACTTAAAGCCTGAATCATTTACCGAGCTTGAAAGGGTATTTAAATTCCTTTCTGAAAATCCTTCGCTGAGCATTGAGATTTCCGCATACACTGACGCAATAGGAAGCGATGAATATAATTTAACGCTTTCACAAAGAAGAGCAGAAAGCGTAGTGAGCTATTTAATTGATAAAGGCATTGCAGAAAAGCGCCTGATCGCTAAAGGATACGGTAAATCAAATCCCGTCGCTTCAAATGATACCGAAGAAGGCAGGGCGCAGAACCGCAGGGTCGAAATGAAGATACTTAAGTCGCTTTAAACTCATATTGCATAAAGGTAAGGTCGCTGCGCGTAAACCACCCGAGTTTTTTCCAGAACCGCATACCTTCATCGTTATCGCTGAATATAAACAACGTGCATTTTGGTATGCCCGTTTTTTTTATTTTCATGAGGCTTCGTTTTACAAGCGCTTCGCCGATTCCCATTTTCCTGTGTTTTTTATTTACAGCCAAATGGTATATATAGCCTCTTTTACCGTCATGTCCAGATAGAATTGTGCCAATAACTTTGTCTTTTTCACCAACCGCAATAAAGCACATTCCTTTGTTTCTCCTTAGATATTTATTTATGTGGCTCTTTGTATCTGAAATGCTCCAGCCCATGCCTTTGGTATTCTTCCAAAGAGCGCTCACCTGTTTATAGTCGGCAATTTCCATTTCCCTGATCTTGTAATTGTTCATTTTAATTTATGCAACTCATCCGATGACTCCAGCGTTATCGGATGAATATTCTCTATTTGTTAATTTGATGAATGTTATATGGAAGGTCACAGGTTCATTACTTTTTCAGGCTGGCTTTATATAATACTTTAGGACTTTGAGTTTCGGATTGCTGGATCACAATAAGATTATCAACTGCGAACTGCCACTTTAGTTCAAGCCCTTTCAGATATTCGGTTAATTTATCCTGCTCAACAATAAGCGCTTTAGATTCAAAAAGCAAAGTGATATGCGGCGTCCATTGGTCTGGTAAATAATAAGTCAGCGGTTCTTCCGAAAAATCCATTATCAGCTGGCACAGTTTTTTATGCAAAGCGCCTAATGCGCGGCTCTTGTTCACCTTGCTGTATGCGACAAACATTTCATTGTTGAAAAAACCCAGTCCGCCGGTTGTAATTTTTATAGGTTCAGCTTCTTTGCTTAGCTTTGCCAGCGCCTGCTTAACTGCTTTCAGGTCATAATCATGCGCCAGGTGCCACGTAAAATGTGGTATTGGAGTAGTTTTAACTCCTGTCAATCCAAACTTTTTTTCAATCTCATCCCAAATATTCTTAACCGCAGAATTCTGAGGTTCAGGTATAATAGTTGTGATACCTTTCATTTACGAAATCAAGCTCTTTCTTTTGATTTTAGAGTAAAATTAATTGTTTCCATTCCCCGGCAAAGCCAAAAATCTGTCTTAAGTTGTTAATATACGCCTGTGATAATTAATTTGTCCAAGGTGATAACCCAGATGTATGCCTACCCTTATGAGAACCGAACCTACGGTCTGCCCGGGCCCGAAAGTATCGTTCGGCCACGGCAATGCCAGGTCAGCATCCGTAAGCGAATCCAGAACCGGTTCTATCATCTTTGCAGTGAAATCTATTTCAATAATTATGTCGCTTTTTGAAAGGCCCTTTCTTGAAAATTCCAGGTCGCGCTCGCGGACAAAATTATTCTTGCCTATAACCGCTCCGATGTTATGTTTCAGGTTGCCGCATAAATGAAGCGCCAGATTTGCCGGCGTGTTTTTAATATGGTGCGTGAGCAGCCATAAAGATGTCTCATCAGGGTAAGAATCTATTTCTTTCTTGAGCGATACTAAATTAGAAATGAATTGTTCTTTTATTGATTTCATTGATTTTTGAGGTATGATGAAATAAAAATGTAAATGAAGAAAATCGCAATTACCATTATTATTAGTCCCAGAATTAATTTATAACGGAATGTTGAAGATACTTCGGCTACAGGCGCTTCTGAAAAGATCTTCGATGGACTGCCTGCCGCGTTAGGCTGTTTCATTTGCTTTATTTGATCTTCATTTACTATCAGCCTGAGTCCTTGTCTTTCAAGCAAGGCAAGTCTGTCCAGTATCTTTTCCTTTATATCAAGCGGCATTTCTTCAATGCTGTTATAGCGCTTTCCTCCTATTTCAAATTTCGGAGGCGTCTTAAGACCTTTTTGAGATGATGTTCTGTAAATATCCAGCAAGCCGCTCACATTATTTTTCTCATATAATTCTTTTGCTTCGGGCGGCAGTTCTCCAAAGCTGCCAAATTCTTTTCCGTCGTAAAGATATATGCCTTCGCCGCTCATTTATTAGTTTCCGCAATTTCCCTGATAATTGTTATGTGATGGTCGTCGTGTTCTGCAACAAAGGAGGCAAGATCAATTACCCTCATTTGTTTATCAAGCCTTGTGTGAAGCGCTGATATCAGTATCTGTTGTTCATCCAGTTTCTCAAGCCGGGAAGTGAAATGAAGTCTTGATTCGCGCAGGTTGGAAAGCAGCGCATCAATTCTCGTTTTATTATGTTCAGCTAAGTAAGTTTTTTCGTTTGTCATATCTGCAGGGAGCAGTATTTCGGCCCGTTCCAGAAGCTGGTCAAGCCTCTTTTCATGCAGCGCCTCAAGATCGGTTATATGGCCAATGTGTTCCTTTATGGACCAGCTGTTGTTTACTCTTGAAGTAAGCTTTTCTTCCGGAAGCTTTTTTACTATCTCTTCTACCCTCGGGGAAACGCCTCCGAGTCTCTCAAGGATATATGGATACATCCCCGCGGGCGAGTCAAAGCTGAACTTACGTTCCACCCATTTAATTCTAGCGGCCATATCATTTTGCTTTTGTATCTTCCCAGAGCTCTATGTGGTTGCCTTCCGGGTCCTCAATCCAAGCGAACTTTCCTTCCGGATACACGTCTACTCCTCTTACTTCAACTCCCAAAGACTTGACATGTTCTACAGCTTTATCGATGTTGTTAACTCTGTAATTGACGGTAAACGCCCTGAAATCAAGTTTGGGTCTCACATTTGAGCCAAGTATCGACCAAACCGTGCAATACTTTTTCCCGTCAGCGGCGTCTTTGTAGAAAAAAGTTGCATAGTAAGAACCATACTCTTCGGTGAATTCCCAGTCGATCAAAAGATGTTTCTTGTACCACTCGGCAAGCTCTTTTGGATTTTCGGAATAAATGAAAACTCCGCCGATTGCAGCAATAAATTTTTCCTGTGAAGACTCCATCCTAATTCCTTTTTTTGATTA
>CAZMRG010000081.1:0-10159 GCA_964568655.1 uncultured Ignavibacteriales bacterium
AACTGGCTGTATAAGGGTAGAGTAAAAAATAAAATTGATAAGACAGAAAATATTCCTTTTTTCATTTGATAAGAGCCGTCCTCTCTTTGTTATTTAGAATAACCAACATAAACTCAAAAAATACAAAAATCTTGCTGAGCCACTGATATTTTTGCAGCTTTCCGGTCTATTTTATCAATATCATCTTTTTGGAAGCGGTGTAATCCCCCGACTCTATCTTATAAAAATAAACACCGCTCGGAAAATTCTCCGCGTTCCAATTGGTCTCATAAGAACCGGCTTTTAATTCTTCATTAACCAATACCGCCGCTTCCCTTCCTAACTCGTCATAAACGCTTATTTTAGTAAACGCGTCTTTCATTAAAGCAAATTTTATTTTAGTCGACGGGTTGAACGGATTAGGATAGTTCTGCTCTAAGCTGAATACTTCAGGAAGCCCGCTTTCGGGTATGATGCCAACGGGAATCTGCGTTACCCGCATGTTATCAGCCAGGTAAACAACGCCATAATCCTGACATGTAGGCGGCGGACTTTGATAGTGAACCACCACGCTGTCGAATCCCTGTGGGTAGTGGCATTTCAGCGTATCTACCGGCCAGGTTCCCGGAAAAGTCGCTGTCCTGTTACTGTATCCAACAAATGTACCGCTCATATAAGCGGTCACACGCATTGTGGCTGAATTATCGCAGCCTAATTCCTGAACGCAGTACATTATCGAAAAATCTGTAAGCGTCTGATCAAAGTGAACTTGAATATCGGAACCATAGATACTGTTGGGATAGAGTATGCGGCCGGCAAACCCCGGCGGCGTGAAACCAAGCACATTGGCTGCCTGTACGGAATACCCGGAACCGGTTGCCGATAAGTGCGCGGTAATCCCGCCTGCTGTCTGGTATATCGGCAGCGAGGTGTATAGCGGGGCGCTGTCAAAGTCAAAGAGAACCTGCTGGGCGGAAGCGGATGGAACCATTGCAAATACAAACAAAGAGATAATGCAACCAGTAATAATTAGGCTGCATTTTCCGGATAATGATTCGAACGATCTTTTTGAGAGACTACAAACGAATGGAAAAATGGAGTGAGCATTCATAATATTAACTCCTTTCAGAAGGGCTGGCGCCCATAACATTATTTATGCAAAATAATTAATTCTGTTATAAAGATAAAGATATATAGCCATAGCTATTTATTCTGCCCCTGGCAAGGATGGTAACACCTTCTTACTAATAAGAAGGTTCCCAACCTGAGATTGGGAACCTGAAGAAGAATAAAAAAAGGCGCAATTTGCGCCCTTTTTAATAATCCATATCGAATTATTTCACCAAAATCATTTTTTTACTGTCAGTGAAATCACCAGACTCAATTTTATAAAAATACACTCCGCTTGGTAAATTCTCCGCATTCCAGTTTATTTCATAAGAACCTGCATTTAATTGTTCATTCACAATCACTGACGCTTCCCTGCCTAAAACATCATAAATACTGATTTTGGTAAAAGCCGCTTTTGGCAACGCGAATTTTATTTTAGTAGAAGGATTAAACGGATTCGGATAATTTTGTGATAGAGAAAAAGTTTTTGGAACTTCTGAGCTTATCTGTTGTATTCCAATCGGGTTTCCGCCTGTAGTTGTTTTCAGGATTACTCCGTTCCCGCCGACAGCATATCCAGTGTTTTGGTCCGCAAACGATAATGATATAAATCTACTCAAATTCGCAAACACAGTGTCAACATACCAGCTTAACCCTGAGTTTGTTGATTTTAATATCCTGCCTGGCAACGAATCGTTTGGAACAGACGTTTCAAATGTTCCTGTTGCGAATCCCGTATTTGAATTTACAAACTTAATATCGTTAATAACGCCGCGATGATCGACGTAAACTGAATTCCACGAACTGCCTCCATCAGTAGTTCTGAATATTTCCGATGAGCTATCGCTGCCAATTGAATTTCCTCCAACTGCAAAGCCTGTATTATTATCAATAAAAGCGGCAGATTGTACAAATTGTATAGAAAAATTATTATTCAGATTCCAATTAGCTCCTGTATTGGTAGTTTTATACATAATCCCTGTATGAGCTATAACAAATCCTGTATTAGCATCCCTAAAGGTAACATATATTAAATAGCCGTTACCTAATGTTGATGTATGCCAACTGGCTCCCCCATTTGTAGTCTCAACCAAAGTGTCAGGCCCGGCATCGTACAATCCACCTGTTGCAAAACCTGTATTTGCATTTATGAAACTAACCGACCAGAGTGTATACCCTGAATCATTTATGGCCGATGACCAGCTCAATCCGCCGTTTGTAGTTTTTATAATAATTGGCTTCGCCACTAAAGGAGAGAATATAAGATACCTGCCCGCAATGAAGCCTGTATTGGCGTCTACAAAATAAACGGACCTGAATGAAACCGTATCGCCTATTGGAGTACTTGAGATCCAGTTAGTTCCGCCGTTTGTAGTTCTGAGCACTTTGCCGCTATCGGAAGCAATAAAACCCGTATTGGCATTTACAAAAAATACGGAGTATAACTGCAAAGTGACGCCGGAAGATTGCTGAAACCATTGAGAATATACCGGATGTGAAAAAAATGTGAGTGTAACCAGGACTATTGCAAATTTTAATGTTCGCATTTTACTTTTCCTTTTTTAGTAGATTTGATGGAAAAAGTAGTTTTTTATCCCTTGGTTAGTATTAAATTGAAGTCATTATTTACGTTCAAACTTAACGGTTTCAAACCGGATATTCAATGTGAAAGAGCTAAAAAGATTATGGACTTTTTCTGAATTCGTGAAGAAAAATGGCGCATTTCTGCGCCATTTTTTGTGGACCCGACTGAGCCTGGAATGCAGGCTCTCTTCTTATTTATTTACGCAGATCAACTCCATAGACTACCCATGCTTTCATACATTTCAGCATATCGGTCCAGCCGCCGTTATTTGCCAGGGCGCTGTTGATTCCCGCGTCATCTTTTTTCCAGTTCTCCTCAGTAACATAAACTATAACGCTGCCGTCTTTTTCAGTGAACTCAAATTTTACGTGTGTATCATAATCAACTTTGTATCCCGGCCAGTCAAACTCAACGCTCTTATTCTTAATAAATTCAGTGATGACAATATCAGTTTTATGCTCACCCCAATTCCATTGGATCTTATCCCCTTTTTTTGTTATTGGCGCGCTGGCTCCTGTTACGAAGTATTTGCTGATAATACTGTTATCAACAAACGCATTGAAAACATCTTCAACAGGTTTATTAATACGGATCGAAACGGTGAATTTAATTTTTTCCATGATTACATCTCCTTTGGTTTTATTTATTTATGATTTTGTTTATTAGATTTATTAATGATCGTATTTTTGTCTGATTCGGCGATATTTTTTAACTGAATTAAATAACTGCTCCAGTTTTCCTCATATTTTCTTACCCACCTTTCATATATTTGACGGATCGGAACAGGATTTATATAATTCCACCTGTGTTTACCCTCCCTTTTAACAATAATCAAGCCTGCTTTTTCAAGGATACCAAGATGTTTCATTACGCCGTACCTCGTTATCTTTTTGAAATGGCTGCAGATATCGCCGGTCGTCATTTCAGATTCCCGGAGAATATCGAGTATTCGCCGGCGGTTCTTATCAGAGAGCGCTTTCCAGACTTTTTCCATGTTTATATGTGACCTTTTAGTCACATGTAAATATAATGCATGAATTCTTGTTTGTCAAGTAAATTTTGTATGAAGGATGATTTTTATTTTTCGGGGAGATTAACAGGCTAAAAATGGCGGATTTCTGCGCCGTTTAAGAAGAAACCAGCTCGGCGCTTAATATTTGACATTTTATATAAAACTTATTATACTTGCAGACTTTTAATGATCAAATAAAGTATTGTTTGATCTGAATATTTTTTATTTGTTTTTCCGTTTCTAATACCATCTTTAGCATTTGATAACGAAATAAAAAATAACTTTACAAAACAATGAAAAAAGCTACTTTAATAATCCTGATAACTGCGGCATCATTCTGTTTTGGTTTTGCTTTCAAATCAATCATTACAAACAATTTAAATGACAATATCAAAATGAAAAAAGTAACAGGCATAGGCGGCATTTTTTTCAAATGCAAAGACCCAAAAGCAATTAACGAATGGTATAAAACACACCTAGGGTTTGAGACAAGTCCATATGGCACAAGCTTTGAATGGCGGGAAATTGATGACAGCGCAAAAAAGGGACTTACCCAATGGAATCCATTTGCAGAAAATACAAAATATTTTGACCCTTCAACAAAAGACTTTATGATAAACTACAGAGTAGATAATTTAGAAGCGCTGGTTGAAGAATTAAAAAAGGATAACGTAACTATCGTGGACGAGATTGCTATATATGATTATGGTAAATTTGTTCATATTTTAGACATGGAAGGAAATAAAATTGAGTTGTGGGAGCCTAAGGATTAGAACCAAAAATGTATTTGTAATACATAATAAAAAAGGGAGCTATAGCTCCCTTTGTGTGATAGTCGCTTTATTCCTAAGCATTAATTTTTGTTTACACTCTTTTTTAACGGCTCATAGAAAAGAGTCACGGCGCCGCAGCCAAATGTTTTTGTTTCAAATAGTTTTAGATTAACTCTATCCTTGATGTTTTTAAACAATGGCAAGCCGCTGCCTAAAATAATTGGCTGAACTGTAAGCTGGTATTCATCAACTAAGCCAAGCTGCGTAAAGACTGCTATTAAACCCGGGCTGCCAACTAAAATATTTTTACCTGCTTGCTTCCTGAGCTCTAAAACTTCTTCTTTTATGAATTCGGTTTTCAATTTTGTATTTTTCCAATCAACATTTTTCAGCGTGCGGGAATAAACTATCTTTGGAATATTATCTATCAATACTGCAAATTCATCAATGGGTTTGTTACCTGTAGGATTTTTTACGATAGATGGCCAATAACTTTCCATAAGCTGGTATGTTATCCTACCGAATAATATACAGTGTGCGTTACGCAATATCTCATTATAATGCTGATGTATTTCATCATCTGCGATCCCTGCAGTGTGGTCGCAAAACCCGTCCAGCGTCATATTGATCGCCGCAATTATTTTTCCCATTTCATTCATTAATTTTCTCTTTTCTCAGATATTATTACAAACATTTGTTGATTAAGCCGGCCAATTAAATCTAATCCATAGATATCGATAATGCCAAATTTTGTCGGTTTCATTTAATTCCCGTTATTAATATATTTGTTTTTGTACAAATTTCCAAAGGACAGGTAGCTCAGTTGGTAGAGCAACGGCCTGAAAAGCCGTGTGTCGCCGGTTCAATTCCGGCCCTGTCCACTATGAAACAAAAAATCTTAAATACATATACAGCTGTTTTTGTAAAAGATGGCGATATGTACGCAGCTTATGCAGAAGAGCTTCCCGGAGCCAATACCCAGGGCAAAACCATAGATGAAGCCAAAGAAAACCTGAAGGAAGCTATTAGCATGATAATTGAAGCAAACATTATGCTTTCAAGAAAGTCTGTTAGCCGAAGGAAATTTTTACGGGAGAAAATATTAGTTAGTCTTTGAAACAAAAAGAGTTAATAAAACTCTTAGAAGAGCAAGGATGTAAATTTCTAAGAGAAGGCGGAAATCATACCATTTATTATAATCCCGCAGGAAAAAAAACTTCCGCGATTCCCCGGCACAAAGAATCGGGGATTTTTTATGTAAAAAAATATGCAAAGACCTGTCTGTGATTTTTAAGAAATAAAACTATGTCGCCTATTTCCCAAAGGGATTCCTTCGGAACAATGGAGTTTATCCCCTGCCTGCAGCAGGCAGGCGCCAAAGGCGGGAGCCCTGCTTGCCCGGCTCAGACGGGTCCATACAAAAGGCGCAGTATTGCGCCATTTATTTTAATTCAAATCTTTAATATGAAAGATTATGTTTAAATATTTTAAAAATATTGGCAGAGAAAATAAAGTCTGGCAGCTGCTAAATGAACAATATTTTAATGCTATAGATGGCAAAATAGGCAACACTATAATAAAGATCGAAGAAAAATCTGAGATGAATAATTATCTGCTTGTGCAAACAGATAACCAGAACGTTAAAACAATTCTATTGAAAAACGAACAAGACATACTAAGAGCCTTAAAGAGTAAATATGACATTTCCATTATAGGAATACGGATAGTTTAGAAGCCAGGCATTTTGGAAAAATGTGAAAGAATTCCTTAACAAGTCTGCTTGCAGAAGGAAATTTTAAAAACATTATTTATTTTTTATATAATGCTGCCAATTTAGTACATTATATCCTCTAATATAAAATCCATCCGCAGTAATATTTTTAATCCTAAACGTTTCTGTTATTCCAGCTGGCATAATTCTTGGTAAAAGATAGTGATATTTCATATATGCTTTCACTTCACAATCGATCGGGTCATTTATGTTGATATTTAAAGGATAATGCCCTATTTGTAATATTAATAAATTAAAAGGTAATAATGCTTTTGATATTTTAAAATTAATTTTTCTTTCACCATATTTAGCTTCCCAACCGATTTGTTGTTGAGAATTTTTATCTATTATTCTTTTCCCTGATGTATCCTTTAAAAAACACATCCCTCCGGTCCAGCTACTATCTTGATATACAAATTCTAAAGAAAAATTTATGCTATCACCGATAGTATAACCCCTATTTTCAATGGCATAATGGCTTCTATTTGAATCTGGTTCCTGTTCATAAAACTCGTACATTAGAACAAGTTTCGAATTTGATATATAATATTTTCCTTTTCCGAATACAGGGCCTGTATCTGTTTCGTTTCTTAATTCAAAGGTACCATCTTCATTAAATAAGTATGAAGGCATTTCAAAATAACCAACATTATTTTCAGGTTTTAATTTGTATTTCCCGTTGAATGTATTCTGTCCAAAGCAAACATTTAGGCCACAAATTAATATTATTAATAATATATGATAAGCTCTCATCACTTTAACCGTAATTGTAACACAAAATAACAGACATAAAATTTTAATCAATCTGAATAAAATTTACTAATTATACCTGTTTCTAAATTGATTTTTTATGTGCGATTCCTACGGAATCGGGAGGTTTTTTGTCTTCTTCTACAAACGTTGAATCCCTACGGGATTATAAATTAAATGACGCAGCGAGGGATCAAATGTTTGTAGTGAGTGATAAGATAAAAAGTAAACGACACCAGAGGTGTCGCACATTACAGCTATTCATCCGATGACCTAAAACAACGATTAATTCACCCTTCAAGATAAATTATAATAAAGCTTCATCCGATGACTCAAGTATTTCAACGCTTAGTCATCGGATGAATTAAATCCTAATCTCTCCAGCAGCGCATTCACAAAATTCATCTGAGCTTCGGGCGTACCCAGAAACAGATCGGGCTCTATCAGCTCAAGCTCCATTAAGAATAATGTTTCATTCAAATAAATTCCGTCAACTCTTGCATAAAGCAACTCATCTTTAATACTATCCACAATTTTCTGCGCCTGTTCTATCAGCTTGACCGGAGCTTCTTTATATACATACTCGCCGCCGTGTTCCGACTGCACCCTGAATTCGCCGATCTTAGGCACTTTTAAAGCGGAATGCGAATACTTTTTATCGAAAAAGAGCAAAGACCATTCGCCGTGTTGTATCTCTTCAATAAATTTTTGTATCAAAACATCCTTATCGCTGAGTAATTCATCCAGCTTTGACTGAATCCCGGGTTCATTTCGTGACACCAAATGTGTATTGTAAGCGCCCCCTGAAACCGCCGGCTTGATAACAGCTTTGTCCCAGTCCTTTTCTTTAAGAACTTGATTCAAATCGGTTTTGAAATTTTTGTTTACAAATACTGTTGGAACAATCGGTATACCCGCCGTCTCAAAATCTTTTAGATAAAACTTATGGATATTTTTTTCAATAACATCAACGGAATTCCATACAGGCGTTTTAATTTTCCTTAGAGAGTTTAGCCATTTTGAAAATTCTTCGAACCTGAGAAAATAATCCCATGGCGTTCTTATGACTATCATATCAAAACTGTTCAGATCTTTGCCGGAACTCCATATTACAGGCTCGATTTCAATATCAAACTGTTTTGCAAACCGGGAAAATTTCTGTTCTGATTCTGTTAATGCAGGGATTCGTTCGCAGGTAATGAATGCTAATTTAAATATATTAACTCCTTTTTAAATCAATGAAAAATTAGAATTCAATATAATTTATATTCTTAAAAAAAACAAACTTTAAGTCTTATGTTTGAAACTGTTTCACTATTAACTACTAACTATTAACTATCTTCCTATCTCATCCAGGTGTTTCTTTGCGTCTGTGTTGTTCGGGTCCTTTTCGAGCGCTTTGTAATAGCTTTCCCGCGCTTTATCATTCTGCCCCATTTTCTGATACGCTAATCCCAGGTTATCCCAGCCGGTAGTAAAATCTTTCCCGACTTTGGTACACTCTTCGAAACTTTTTGCCGCTTCTTCATATTTCTGCTGGTCAAGATAGCACAATCCCATGTTGTTGTAATATGTGAACGCGTTCGCGGGATTTAGTTTAATAAGCTTGTTAAGGTCCCCTACCGCCAAATCATAATTTTTCTGTTTAAAAGCATTCTGCGATTCAGCTTCCAGCGCGCTTATCTGGCTCTGCAATCCGCCCGTTGAGTTATCTGACTGCCTGTTCTTCCTCAGCTCAGCCAGCATCTGCCGGGAGTTCATGTAATTCGGCGATAATGTCTGTAACTTCATCAGCCATTTTAGCGCTTCATCAGTTTTGTTCTGGCGGGTCGAGAGAAGTCCCAGCGAGTATACCGACTCCGCTGAAAGCGTATCAAAAGTGTATGCCCTGTTTATGTAATAATAAGCGGAGTCATAGTTTCCCTTCATCATGAATATCTTTCCAATACCTGTGTTTGCCAGAACGGTTTCGCTACGGAGCGCAAGCGCTTTGCGGTAATACCCAGTGGCTTTATCATAGTCCTGCCTGTTGGCATACATTATTGCAAGGTTCACGTCAACAATTGTACCGGGCCTGCCTTCGGCGCTCTGGTACAGCGTATCATTTGTCTTCCATTCAAAATTACGGGCAACTGTCATATAACCGTATGCAATAAACACGGCCGCCGCCGCAGAATAAAACAGAACCCTTCTCTGATGAGTAAAATATTTGTTCAGCGCCCAAACTGCAGCAAAGCTCAGCGCAAGCGATGGCAGGTACAAAAAACGGTCCGCCATGAAATTATCCGTCTGCACAATGTTCATAACCGGGAGCAGCGTTATAAACACAAAGAAGATTGAGAATGAGATCCACGGAGCTTTTTTCAATGTGAGCGCCGCGCCTGCTATAAGCAAAAGCGTAACAAGAATAGAAATTAACGCTTCGGGCTGTGTTATTGAATCAATGTAAGGCATATAACTGCTGTAATGATAAAGCATTCCGTACGGTAACACTAGCATCCGGAAGTAATAAGGAATTGCCTGCAACATTGTAAAAAATATTGTCGCCGCATCTTTTCCGTAGAAATAATTGTAAGCGGCCCGGACGGGAACGTCTTTTAAAATTTCCCATCTCAAAAGCAGATACAGAAGCGAGATAACAGCGAGTATAATGTAAACCGGTTTCTCCTTCAGCATAGCGTAAACCGAACGTCTGCCTTTAATTATCACTTCATATAAAACAACAATTACCGGAAAAGTTATAGCCATTTCTTTTGAAAGCAGCGATATGGAATAGAATACTGAAGTCCATAACAGGTTTCTGCCCTTAGCGCCTGAGGTATACCGCAGATAAAAAATAAATGCGAGGATAAAAAAAGTGAAAAAGACGCTGTCTGTTCTTCCGCTCACCCATGCGACAGCTTCGGTATGTATGGGGTGAAAAGCAAAAAGCCCTGCGCCGAACAGCGCAAAATATTTTTTGTATTCATTCTTATCGTCGGAAAACATCATAAGCAGCAGCAGGTAAACTAAAGCTGAGTTTACAACATGAAACAGAACGTTCGTTATATGAAAACCAAGCGGTGTGGCGCCTGACAGGGCATAGTTCAGCGCGTATGTGGCTGATACGACAGGCCTGTAATACCTGCCGATTGCAAAACCCAAATGCTCAGTAAAAAATTTTGGCACATTAGCCAGCG
>CAZMRG010000081.1:10169-14773 GCA_964568655.1 uncultured Ignavibacteriales bacterium
CAACAAATTCATCGTCATAGACAAAGTCATTAACAAGCGAATTGGCATAAACGCTAATTGCAATTAACGCGATAATTACCAGGAATTTATAATCGAGACTATCTAACCATGTTTTTTTCCTGGGCTGCGCTTTAGAAGATTTTGTCTTTTTATCTGCCATTAATACTAGTTTATATACGCTCTGTTTCTTTTTATTGATAATTTTAGAACATCAAAATAAGCAATCGGGGCATATATTTTAAAGTCATTAAAGGCGTTTACTTTAGCGGCGCAAAATAAGTTACCTTTTTGTTTTATTCCTAATGAATTATTTTTGTGTAAGGCTATTTTTCAACTTTGCTATATATTACTATTATGAAAAAAGTACTTATTTCTATTTTCTTTTGTCTGACGGTACAATTCACTTTTGCACAATCAGGATGGGTTGTACAGAATCCCTACTATACACAAAACAATATAAAAGATATTTATGCGCCTGATACAAGCATAGCTATTGCATGCGGCTCCGGCGGAGCTTTAATGAGAACAACCGACTCAGGACATAACTGGACCTATCTCAACAGCGGAACATCTTCAGGTTTAAATTCGATCTATTTTATAAATACTTCAACCGGATTTATCGCCGGCAGTAACGGCGTATTGCTTAAGACCACAAATACAGGCTTAAACTGGACAAGCTTAACCTCAGGGACTTCAAGCAATTTATATTCTATCTTTTTCTTAAATTCAACTACGGCATGGGCTGCGGGATCCGGCGGCGTTATTATTAAATCAACCGACGGCGGCAGTAACTGGGCGACGCAAACAAGCGGCACAACTGAAATTTTAAATTCTATATTTTTTATTTCCGCACAAACCGGCTGGTCGGTCGGCTGGAACGGAGCGCTCGTGAAAACTACTGACGGGGGCGCAAGCTGGAATTCTGTAACGGCTACAACAGAATTGCTGTACTCAGTGTATTTTAAAGACGCATCTACGGGATGGACGTGCGGGTGGACGGGAACTCTGCTTTACACAACGGATGGCGGCAACACATGGACCCCGCAAACAAGCGGCACAATTTTTCCGCTTACAAAAATTCTATTTACTTCCCCGTCTGCAGCATGGATCACGGGACAATACGGCATCCTTCTTAAATCAACCGATGGCGGCGCCACCTGGAACATCCCTCTAATGCCAACCGAGCAATCGATGAATTCTATCTACTTTGTGAATTCATCAGTAGGATATATTGCGGCAAATACCGGCGGCATCCTCAGAACGTCTGATTCGGGCGTTAACTGGCAAATGCAGACAGCCTCAACACTTAACAGTTTTCTTGACATGTACATGCTGAACGCCCAAACGGGATGGGCAAGCTGCGATTACGGCGCTATCGTTAAAACGACAAACGGCGGCGCTAACTGGGTTACGCAATCCAGCGGCACTTCTCAGCAGCTTTACTGGATCTATTTTATCAATCAGAACACAGGCTGGATGGTTTCGGGGTATGATACCATAATCAAAACCACTAACTCCGGAGCAAACTGGCAAATATTAAATACGGGCGTATCTACAGGATTATGGAGGTCCGTTTATTTTATTTCAGCTGATACAGGATGGGTTTGCGGCCTTGACGGCAAGATTATAAAAACAGTTGACGGAGGCGCTAACTGGACGCTTCTGAACACAAACACAAATGTATCGCTCCGGGCGCTATGCTTCATCAATTCTTCCACCGGTTTTTCCGGGGGTTCAAGCGGCGATATGATCAAAACCACGAACGGCGGAGATAGCTGGTTCCCATTGACAACCGGATCGGTAAATTTCCTATACGTTGTGCAATTCGTGAATCCTTCGACCGGGTGGGTTAGCGGAAGCAGCGGGACCATCCTCAAAACTACAAACGGCGGGGATAACTGGACTGTGCAGCCAACAAATACAACAAATGATATTTTTTCAATCTCTATGAGGTCTGTTACAACCGGCTGGGCCGCGGCTATGAACGGGATGGTGTTAAAAACAACCAATGGCGGCGCTAACTGGGTGTCCGAGTCCAGTTCTACTCAGCAATGGCTGAACACGGTTTATTTTGTATCTGATAGCGTTGGATGGGCGGCAGGTAATAACGGAATTATCATAAAGACCAACACCGGGGGCGAACCCATCAGCATCAGCCAGATAAGTTCTGAAGTTCCGAAAACATTTATGCTATTACAGAACTATCCAAATCCGTTCAACCCGTCTACAAAAATAAAATTCTCATTGCCAAAATCAGGCTTTACAAATATCAGCATTTATGATATCCTGGGACGCGAAGTAGAAACATTAGTTAATGAACATTTAAATGCCGGCTCTTACGAAATTAACTGGAACGCAGCTAATTTTCCAAGCGGAGTTTATTTTTACAGGCTATCATCAAACGGATTTACCGAGACAAAGAAAATGCTGCTCATAAAATGACGGCAGTCATTTTATGGTAGTCCCCTGCCTGTGCCGAGACTTCGGCAGGCAGGCGCCAAAGCCGGAGGCAAAACATAGCGGGAATATTGATAAAATAGCCTCTAGAAGTAAATTATAAAGCCGGGGATATATACTCCGGCTTTTTTGTTATGAAATGGTTTGCCTGTTATCAAATTTTTGAAATCTATATCCTAAATAATTTGTTTATATATTAACTGGCTTATTATTAAACAAATTATGGTTCAAAAGATCTGGGCATCAATATTCGGCGCCGCAAGCGTTGTTATCGGAATATTAAAATATATTTCCCTTGTAAATATTCCTGTTATGGACGCTTTTATTCATATTTTCACCGGCTCATTATTCATAGGCGGAGCATGGCTCTATGAAGGTAAATACGTTAGTGGGGTTAATTTCTGGCTCGGGATTTTTTACATCGCATTTGGGGTGATAGACCAGAATATCCCGCATGTAATTGCAGGGGCCGCTTCATTAATGATCAGCCTGATTTTCAAACCCCGGTTAAATATGAATAAAACTCAAACCGGCTGAGATCCGGAATCCCGCAATTTTAAAAATAACTTTACAATCCTTGCCGCATTAACATTTTAATTAGCGTCTGCAAAAAAATTGCCATTAAAGTTTACATTACTTATTTTTGTTTTATTAAGGGATGCGTTCTGATAATTTTGTGAACGCTCCCTTTTTTTATATTGCAAATCCTGAATAATCACTTTTAAGATTCAAAAAACGAAAGGAGTAAAACATGAGTAAACAATCCAGGAAAATGGCTGGAATTATTTTGGTGGTCCTTCCAACTGTAATTTATGGCGGCGTAAGTATCTTAACCTTGCTATTAAACGACCCAACATATATGCAAAATCCGCTTCGTCAAAATCTATGGAGAGCGGGCCACGCGCACGCGGGAGTTCTGTTGATACTGTCATTGGTTGTATTGCGCTATGTAGATGAAGCAAATCTTTCAGAGAGGCTGAAAACGATAGTGAGACAGTTTACTCCTTTGGCGGCTATATTGCTGCCCGCCGCATATTTTTTATCAGTGTTATCCCCCAACGCAACCAAACCAAACGAATTAATTTACCTCGCGTATCTTGGCGCGGTGATTCTTGGAATTTCATTATTAATTTTAGGAATAGGATTGTTAAGAAAATCCCCGGCGGCAGATAATAATACGTCAAATGCAGGTTAATAACTGAACTATTTTCTTCTGAGTCCCAAACCGCATAGGAAGACAGTTTATTAACACCTCACTCCGCTCGCAAAGGCTCGCTCACCCTCTCCTCTAAGGAGAGGGGGCTGGGGGGTGAGGATCTTAATACTCCTCTACTCCAAAAACTTCATATCTTCTTCGCTCAGTTTTATTTCTGCGGCTTTTATGTTCTCTTCAAAATGTTTTAATGATGATGTGCCCGGAATTGGCAATATCCATGGTGAGCGGTGCAGCAGCCATGCTAAGCTTATCTGGGCATCGGTTGCGTTATGTTTCTTTGCGATGGTTGAAATTCTTTCATCCTTCTTTGGAAGCGAACGGAATAAAGAAAAGTAAGGTATGAGCGGTATTTTATTTTTCTCGCATAAAGCAAGAACTTCCTCTCCTCCCCTGCTTTGCTCTCCCCACGGGAGTGTTATTGAATTACGCTGGCCATGACCATACATATTTTCAACAGTGGCAATATTTCCCATAGCCATTACTGTTTGCAGTTCCTCCGGACTCACATTACTCACCCCAACATGCAATATCTTCCCTTCTTTCTGCATTTCGAACATTGCCTGCATCGATTCTTTATAATGCACTTCATCATTGGCTATAAACCTGAAATGAACAAGCGTTATCCGCTCTAATTTCAGGGTGCGTAAATTATTATCAATACTCCTGCGTAGTTTCTCAGGACTGTTAAAATGGGTCCAGCTTTTATCAGGTTTTCTTGCGCCGCCTACTTTAGTGCATATCACCAGGTCATCGGGATACGGATACAGAGCTTCCTGAATCAGTCTGTTGGTTACATCTTCTCCGTAGTAATCCGCGGTATCTATAAAATTGACGCCGCTGGCAACGCTGCGCTTTAATATCTGTAAAGCTTCCGCGCGGTTTGGCGGTTCGCCCCAGATGCCCTCGCCGGTAAGGCGCATGGTTCCATATC
>CAZMRG010000082.1:0-14682 GCA_964568655.1 uncultured Ignavibacteriales bacterium
AATTTTCCAGAATATCTCTTATAGCAATCAGAACCCTGGCGTTTTCATTATTATTAATTTTGTTTATTGAACCATCACTGCTGGCATTTATCAACAGCCCGCCCGCATCATATAATATTATATTAATTGACGACTCCAGAAGCAATATGCTGGCTGATAATACCGGGGTCAGCAAACTTGAACGTATTAAGTCATTTTTAACATCATCCGGACAGCCTGAAAGCGGGGATAAGATATATTCGTTCTCCTCAGGGCTCATTTTAACTTCATTTTCAAACATAAAAGATTCACTTAAAGGAAACGGATTTGAAACGAACCTTGCCGGGCCCCTTAAGGAATTGAGAACGGCGGCGCTGGATGACAGAATTAAATCGGTAACGATAGTCTCAGACGGCAACATCAATTCAGGCGATAATCCTTTGCAGCAATCTAAACTATTTCAATGTCCATTTAATACAGTAGCTATCGGCGATTCTGTTCAGAAGAAAGACGCGCTTATTAACAGGGTGAATTACAACTCAAAGGCTTTTGTCAAAACAACGGTCAAGATTTTAGTTCAGCTTAGCGCATTCAGATGCAAAGGCGAGAACATAGAAATAAAGATGTTTAGAGAAGGCGGTGTGATATCAACAAAATCCGTTCCCGTTACAGCCGACGAGTTTTCGTCCGATGTAGAGTTTGATGTTACTGAGCAGTCGCCAGGGATCGCCAGATATGAGGCTTCAATAACTCCGCTTAAAGATGAAATTACAAACAAGAACAATTATACTGATTTCCTTATAAATTATATTGACAACAGCACAAAGCTGTTATTTATTTCCGGCGGGCCCGGTTATGATAATTCTTTTGTCCAAAATGTAGTTAAACGAATTGAAGATTACAAATCAACCTGTTACACTCTAAAGACTCCCGGTTCATTTTACGAGGGTAATATTGAAGGCGCATCTTATCCTGACTTATCTGCGATATTTTTCCTCGACTTCCCCGTTTCAAACGTGCAGAATAATATAGTCACAGATATTGCGGATATGGTGAAGAAGTTTAAAATTCCGCTGGTAGTTTTTGCCGGAAGAAATACAGATTATCAAAAACTCGGATTGTTTGAAGACGCTCTTCCATTTAATATAATGAGATCTAATTCAGGAGAGAATATTGCAAACCTGCAGATTGTTTCCAAACCTGAGAACGGAGCGCTTTCAGGAATCGGAAAGGACCTGAGCGGACTCCCCCCCGTATTCAGAAATGTTTCAGGGATAATGCAAAAAACCGGCACGGAAGTTATTCTGATGGATAAGAGCAGCGGCGAGCCAATTATGATAAACCGCAACACGGGTAATTTTAACTCAACTGCGTTTTTAGGTTATGGATTCTGGAAATGTAGGCTTGACCAGCGCGGCTCAAATGAAAAAGCGCTTGAAAAACTTATTACTAATGCCGTCAGCATTACGCTGAATAAAGATAAGAAACAAAGAGTAAAACTAGAATCAGCCAAAGATGAATTTGATTACCTTGAAAACGTTGTGATAAGAGGCAGCGTGTTTGATGAGAATTATAATCCAACGCAAAATGCTACGCTCAAAGGAAGGCTTAAGGGTAAGATTTCAGGCTCCAGCCGTGAAATAACTTTTTCTGCCTCTAATAATGTTTACACAGCAAACATGGGTACTTTGCCGCCGGATGATTATACTCTTGAGGCTGAAGGCGAGTTTAACAACCAATCAATGGGTAAGGACTTAGTGAGATTCTTCGTGGATACTACCGCCGGAGAATTTAAAACTACAAAAAGCGATTATCAGTCGTTAAGGTTATTGGTTGAAAATACAGGCGGTAAGTTCTACAGGATAGATGATAATGTTAAATTAAATGAGATATTATCAGCCGCAGGCAAAAACATGAAACCAGCCGAAGAAATGCCCGTTAAATATGAAAGATTTAATCTTTGGGAGAACAGGTATATATTGCTGGCTATTATTTTGTTGCTATCGATTGAGTGGTTTGTGAAGAAGAGGAAAAATATACCATAAATTCTTCACCCCCTCCTACCTCCCCCTGATAGGGGGAGACAATATTTAATCAAATTAATATTTGGCAATCCTGGTTTAGGCTTAATAAACTGCATTTCCCCCTGACAGGGGGAATACAAGGGGGTGGAAACAATATTGTAAAATCCTAATTTAAAAAGGAGATTGACACAATCGGAAGTAATAGGCCATTAGACAAAAACACTTTGTATCTTAATTTTATACTTTTCTATCTTTGAATAACTTACTATATTTGTGGACAACCTAATAAGCTAAGGAGAAAAATATAATGACTTGGGTTATCACAAAACTATGTTTAGATTGCAAGGATACTGAATGCGCAGAGGTCTGCCCGGTTGACTGCATCTATGAATTGAAAGTCGACGACGCTGATTTTCCGAAAACAATGCTTTATATCCATCCGGGTGAGTGCATTGACTGCGCCGCCTGCGAACCGGCTTGCCCATGGCAGGCTATTTTCGAAGATTCGCAAGTTCCCGCTATTTTTGCTGCAGACACGGAACTAAACGCGAAGGTATTTGAGAAACATCCTACGGATGATTTCACAACAGATGTAACACCCATAAGAAAAGGACCATCACCTGAAGAGATAGAAGAGAACAAGAAAAAATGGGGTTACGCGTAAATTTCTGACTATAACGAAATTGAAAACGCCTTCTAAGAAATTAGAAGGCGTTTTTTTGTTTCAGATGATCAGTAGAGACACGATATTCGTGTCTAAAACGATATTAGCGTCTGGGAATATTCATGTAGAGACACGATATTCGTGTCTGGAAATATTCTTCTGAAATTATGATTAATTCCGAGACGCGATACTCGCGTCTCTACGCTGATAATACTTTCCTGAATTCATTGATGAACAATTCCGAATCGCCAGCGCTTAAAATCAACGGCGGCAGAAGCCTGATCACATTTCTATTTGTGCAATTGACAAAAACTTTATTATCTATCATTTTCTGAACAACCGGAGCGCCGTCAAACGCAAGCTCTATTCCAAGCATTAATCCAATTCCTCTTACATCCTTAATTTTACCGGACAAATCTTTTTTTAATTTTCTCAGTTCAGTTTGCAAATAACTGCTTTGGGTCATGATGTTTGCATACAACCCCGCTTGCAATACATTGATCACCGCCGCGCCGCAGGCGCATGCAACAGGATTTCCTCCGAATGTTGAGCCATGCTCCCCATAACCAAATACATCTTCAACACGTTCATCGCCTATTAACGCGCCAAGAGGCAATCCCCCGCCAATACCCTTTGCCATTACTACCATATCAGGGATCAGCCCAAAGTTTTCATAAGCGCAGAATTTTCCCGTTCTGCCGACACCTGATTGAATTTCATCTGCCACAATCAAAAATTCAAATTTATTTCTTAATGTAATGAGTTCTTTAATGAATTCTTCCGTAACTACGTTCACACCGCCCTCGCCCTGGATACATTCTACAAATATTGCCGCAGTGTTTTCGTCAATGTTCTTTCTTAATTCTTCAACAGAATTGAACGGAAGTGTTTTTGTATTAGTCAGAAGCGGCCCGAAATCTTCTTTGTATTTAGCTTTAGCGGTAAGGGATAAGGCGCCCAGAGTCCTGCCATGAAATGCATTTGTAAAAGAGATCAGATTCTTTTTCTCCGTTCCTTTAAAGTATTTTCGGGTGAGCTTGATAGCTGCTTCAACAGATTCTGTTCCTGAGTTTGAGAAGAAGACTTTCTTCATTCCTGTTGCCCCTATCAATTTTGAAGCAAGCTCTATCTGCTTTTCCTGGTAAAAATAATTTGAAACATGGATGTATTTCTTTATCTGCGCTTCAATAGCAGCATTAATTTCGGGATGGTTATATCCCAGCACGTTTACAGCGAGCCCGCCAAACATATCCAGCAGCTTATCGCCGTTATTTGTTATCAAATAACAGCCTTCTCCCCTTTCAACAAGTATCCTGAGGCGCTTATAAGTACGGAAAAAATCGCTTTCTTCCAGGGCAATTATGTTACGTAACTTATCATCCATGCTTAATGTTTTATGCGTTCAATTATTTTAATTAGGTCCTTTACAGCTTTCTTCAGATCTATTTTCCTGCCCTCATTTTTCAGGATGAAGTCAGCTCTTTTTAGCTTTAGCTCTTCGGGATATTGGAGTTTCATTAAATTCTCAACATCCCCTTTCTTTGCCCCGTCCCGCATCATAACTCTTTGAACGCGCAAGTTATCGGGTGAATAAACCATCACAATATAATCAAGTTTTTTGTAAAAGCCGGATTCAAAGGCAATTGCGGATTCAATGAACACTATACGGGATTTCATCTTTTCAATTATCTTCCGGATTGCCTCAATAACAAAAGGGTGAACCAGCCTGTTCACCCTTTTAATGTTCTCTTCGCTTGAAAAGATTATGTTTCTTGCATTTGGACCGGATACGAAACCATGGTCATCCAGAATTCCTTCGCCAAATGCTTTGACTAACTTTGATTTAAGCTCCTTATCGGTTCTATATAGCTCTTTTGTAAGCATATCGGCATTTATAACTTTGCCGCCGAACTTCTCAAAATAATGAGCCGCAAGCGATTTACCGGAACCAATCCCGCCGGTTATTCCGATCAATATTCTGCCTTTAATAAAACCGGATTTACTTGGCATAGGCAACAGAGCGTCTTTCTCTGATGACTGTAACCTTTATCTGTCCCGGATATTCCATTTCTTCCTGTATCTTTGCCGCTATATCGACTGAAAGCTGGTCGGCAATCGCATCGCTAACTTTATCATGCTCTACAATTACTCTTACCTCCCTACCTGCCTGGATAGCGTATGTTCTGCCAACGCCTGCAAATGATTTTGCAAGAAGCTCAAGCTTCTCCAGACGTTTTACGTAGCCTTCGACCGATTCTCTCCTGGCGCCCGGCCTTGCGCCGCTTATTGCATCGCATGCCTGTACTATAACTGCGATCGGACTCTCCATTTCCATATCTTCATGGTGAGCTCCAACAGCGTTGCAGACTATTGCGTGCTCGCGGTATTTCTTGGTCAGCTCGTAACCTAGAATAGCATGCGGTCCTTCAACGTCTTTATCGACAACTTTACCGATATCATGCAGCAAGCCTGCGCGTTTCGCCATAACCGGGTCAAGGCCAAGCTCAACAGCCATTATGCCGCATAAATGTGCAACTTCAATACTGTGCTGTAATAAGTTCTGCCCGTAGCTGGTACGGTATTTCATTTTACCGATCATTCGGACCAGTTCAGGATGTACGCCGTGCAAGCCGCATTCGATAAGAGTATTTTCGCCTATCCTTACTATCTCTTCTTCAAGCTCTTTCTTTACTTTCTCAACTACTTCCTCTATCCTTGTTGGATGAATTCTTCCGTCGGCAATCAATCTCTCCATCGCGATCTTTGCCACTTCTCTGCGGAACGGGTCAAAAGCGGAAATTGTGATAGCTTCCGGCGTATCGTCAACAATTATATCAACTCCAGTCGCGGCTTCAAAAGCGCGCACATTGCGTCCTTCTTTTCCAATGATTCTGCCTTTAAGCTCATCGCTTTGGATATTTAGCACGCTGACCGTGGTTTCAACCGAATGGTCGGCAGCGCTTCTTTGAATAGCCTGGATGATAAGATTCTTCGCAAGGCGCTTAGCGTCAAGCTTCATCTCATCCCTTATCTCTTTAAGCTTCTGTACAGCCTGCTGCTTGGTCTCGCTAACAAGATTTTCAAGCAGGATAGCTTTGGCTTCATCCTGCGTTAAGCCTGAAATGTTTTCAAGCTTATTGTTCTGTTCCTGTATGAGGCCGTCAAGCTTAGCTTCTTTTTCCTGGATCGTTTCTGTTTTACGGTTCAGGTCAGTTTCAAGTTTATCGATATTTTTTTCTTTCTTACCGAAAGAGTCGATCCTGCGGGTAAGGTTATCTTCCTTATCCTGGATCTGTTTTTCAAACAGCTTAAGTTTGCTCTTTTTACCCTGGTAATCGGAATCAAATTCCTGTTTCTTGCGATACCATTCGTCTTTTACTTCGAGCAGTTTCTCCTTTTTCAGGTTAACCGCGGATTTCTCAGCATCTGCCAGCATTCTTTTTGTCTGTTCTTCAACGCTCATAAGCTTGTTGCGCGTGGCTTTAGCGTTAATTGCCCAGCCCAGATAGAAAGTGCCGGCGCACAGAACGACAAAAAGAGGGATTAAAACATAGATTTCTAGTACCATATTATTTTACTCCGTAGGTGTAATATATAATTTTAGATTTATTTTTAACAAAAAAAAACCGCACACGGATCAACCATAGCGAAAAGGTTTAATAGAACCTTTTACAAAAATACAGTGGGTGGAGCCGAATGTCTTTTTACTTCCACTGATCACAAAAACGCGGCGCTTTCAATAAAACGCCCTGTGATTCTCAGTCTAAGACTAAGTCTAAAACTAAGTCGAGGCCTGTAATCGACATTACTCGAGCTTTCCCCCCATTTAAATAGTGTTGGTTCTATTTAATTTTTGGCTACGGTTGGCCGGTGCGGATACTTTTACAGTAATATTTTAAAAGAACAAAATTTATTAACTCGTATAACCTTAGATAAATTGGATATCAGCTGTTACTATCTATATATTCGCTGATATCTTTTATCTGCGTGTTCAGCCCGCTGAGCAGAGATTTGTAATTTTGGTCTAAGACAAAATTACTGTTTTTCTCCTTGTAATAATTCTCAGCGATATTTAAAGCAGATACAATTGCAATGGTTATATCCGATTGATTAGGAATCTCGTTTTGTATTTTATTCATTAGAGTGTCAACATACTGAGCGCTCTTCTCTACTAATTCAATGTCATCACCCTTTAGAGTGTAATGATTATTGAATATCTTGATTCTTATGTCTTTAGATTCCATGTCCGTTAATAATTTGATTCAGGACTGCCAGTCCTGAGTTTTTTTTCCGTAGTCAAACAATAATCTTAATCCCCGGCAATATACCGGATTCAAAAATTATTGTTCGTTTTTTGTTCAAGATGGGCGTCTAAACGCACCATCAGTTCCCGAATCCTGGACTTTAACTGTGATTTATCATCAGTCGAAATCTTGTTCTTTTTTTCGTCCAGAAGCCTGTTCTTAAGCTCTGTAATTTCTCTGTCTTTATTTAGCAGTTCCGAATTCTTGTTTGTCTGGTCTATCTTGATTTCGGAAATTATGCGTTCAAATTCTTTAACCTTTTCTTTAAGTAATTGGTTCTCGTCTCTGACATTGTTATACTTATCCGCTAATATCTTAACCTTCGCGAACAGTTTTTCCAGTTCGTTCTTTAATCCCAAATCGTTAACTTTCAAAACTGCATTTTCCATTATTTTCTTAACTTACTTTCTTAATTCAGCGTTTAGTTTTTTACTTAGATTTTTAATTATTTTATCCTGTACTGAATTTACTTCTTCATTTGTCAGCGTTTTCTCGTCAGATTGAAACGCCAACGCATAAGTATAACTTATCTTGTCAGAATCTTTCTCTCCGAACTTATACAAATCATACAATCTTAAACTTCTCAGCATTCCGTTCGGGGCGCTTGCCCTTATAGCCTCTTCTATCTCACCCTGTTTCACTTCTTTTGGAACCACTATTGAGATGTCCCTTAAAACCATCGGGAAATTTGAGTACAGCTTAAATTCCCTTTTCCGGGAGCTGAGTTTTTCCAGCTTTTCTAAAGTAACTCGCATACAATCACCGGTTTTTCAATATCAAATGACTTCAAATAACTATCAGAAAACTTAATAATTCTCGCAAATAACTCATTTTTAACTTTGTATTCAACCTCAAAATCAACGTTCCCGGTGTAATTATAATAATTTATGTTGTAATTATCAACATTTAATTTTTCAAGTAACGCTTGAACTTCTCCCTTTAAGTCCAAAACATCAAAATACCTTACTTTTTGGTC
Organism: uncultured Ignavibacteriales bacterium; assembly: GCA_964568655.1. Taxonomy (GTDB): domain Bacteria; phylum Bacteroidota; class Ignavibacteria; order Tepidaquicellales; family OLB5; genus CAWFKW01. The sequence continues at coordinate 7,948 of CAZMRG010000082.1, forward strand.
AAAAGATTGTTGGTCGCTTTCTCCCGCTAAAGTGAGCATTAAGCGTTTTTTCTCTTTTATCTCTCCATTTTCATCAACCGAGAAGGTATTTCCGACCTCAAAGAATTTCAGTGAATTAGCTGAAAAATCGAAATTGTTCTTTACAGCTCCTAAAGCGCCTATAAACAAATTTGTTCTTAAAACATTCATTTCAGAGCTTGGAGGCTGAACTAATTTAAGGAAATTATCGCCAATTACTTTCTCTCTGTTACCATCAAGAAGTGAATTGCTGATTATTTCCTTAAAACCACGTCCAACAAAATGCTGCCTGATGCGATTCACGAAATCAAAATCCTCTGTTGTAAAATCCCTTATATCATTGGATAAATTATGATATTCTGCATCCGTTATCTTTTCATATCCATATAATCTTAAGACTTCTTCAATCAAATCGGCTTCCCTAAGCAAATCTTCCGACCTGAAGCTGGGGATTTGGAATACCTGCATATCGTTCTCTTCTTTAACGCACTTAATCCCTATGCCTTCAAGAAGTTCTTTTGACTCAACTAAAGAAAATTCTATTCCGGTTAGTTTGTTCAGGTAACTATTTCTTAAAGGAACATGTAACGATTCTTTTTTCTTCGGAAAATTATCTAACATCCCGCTAACAATCTCACCTCCGCCTAACGATGCCATTAAATCAGCGGCTCTTTTGCAGGCCCATTCAGTTTTTTCGATATCAACGCCGCGCTCGAATCTGTAGGATGAATCAGTAAGCAAACCAAGAGCTTTTGAAGATTTCCTTGTCAGCACCGGATCAAAATATGCGCTTTCGATAAACACGTTTGTTGTGCTGTCTTTAATTTCGGAATTAGCGCCACCCATTATTCCTGCAAGAGCGACCGGTTTTTCAGCGTCGCAAATCAAAAGAATGTTTTCGTTCAGTTCACGTTCTTTACCGTCAAGCGTCACAAATTTTTTAGTTGAACCGGCGTTTTTAACTATAATTTTTTTTCCGCCTATAAAATCGTAATCAAATGCATGAAGCGGCTGACCGCACTCCATCATAACATAATTTGTAATATCAACAATATTATTAATTGGACGCAAACCGACTGCGGTTAAATATTTTTTCAGCCAGTCGGGCGACTCGGCAACCTTAACACCCTTAACCAATGAACCGCAATACCTATTGCATCCGTCCGGATTTTCAATCTCAATGCTTATATATTTACTAATTTCATTTCCGTCGAAAGAGTTTTTTATTTCAGGTTCCTTTACCGGATGTTTCAAAATAAAGGAAGCTTCTCTTGCGACGCCAATATGCGATAACAAATCGCCGCGGTTCGGAGTTATTCCAATATCTATAACCACATCATCCTGTCCAAGATACTCAGCAAACGAACTGCCTAAAGCTGCGCCGTCTTTCAATACCATTATTCCGGAATGGTCTTCTCCCAGATTCAATTCTTTAGCAGAGCATATCATACCCTCTGAAACTTCACCGCGTATTTTTGATTTCTTTATTTCAAATCCGCCGTTAGGAACAACCGCGCCAATGAGAGCAACACAGACTGTTTGTCCCGCATCAACATTTGGGGCTCCGCAAACAATATTTAATATTTCAGGACCGCCAACATCTACTTTACAAACGCTTAATTTATCCGCATTTGTATGTTTCTGTCTTTCGAGAACTTTCCCGATTACGAAATTCTTAAGTAAATCAGCCTGATTTTCAACGCTTTCCAGGTCGAAGCCAATACCGATAAGCTTTTTTATCAGCTCATCTGCAGGAATATTAATTTTAACGTAATCTTTTAACCAATTAATAGAAATTTTCATGATGCACAAAGATAAATAAGTGTGAATTAACTAAAAAGGTGAGAAACTCTCACCTTTAATGGATTTGAATATCAGATATTTATTTTTTAAAACAATATTTTGACTGTTTTTATTCTTCTAATAATAAATTGCCACTACCTTCAGGTAGTGGTTTAAAACAATATAAAAAATGGGCTTCAGCCCATAATTCTTTTGTTAGGGGCTAAAGCCCCTTCTCTTTGATTATTGTACCCCACGACCTAAAGGTCGCCTGCCTGCTGCAGGCAGGTGGCAATTAATAGATCTTAAATTCACTTAACCGCAAAAAAACAATATCAATAAAAAAATTGGATCGAATATTAATATACAAACGTCAGCTTCACCCTCTTAGAAATTTTTAAATAGACGATCAACACCGCTGCAATGACTACACTGAAAATCAGTTTTTGCAGGATTGCATCCGAATAGCCTGAGATGGGGCCGAAATAGAAATAGGAAAAGCACTCCGAAACAATTTCAAATGATAAAGTAATTATCATCAGCGACGGGAAGTTCTTCCATTTCTTAAAGAAAATATAGAATAAAACAAACATCAGTATCATAAAAACTATGCTTGCAACAAGCTCGAAATAAACAAATGTTACATACATTCCTGTGTTCGGGTTGGAGCCCATAGCCGCTATCAGCTTATCCTTTTCTTTAACCAATCCCCAGAATAACTGCGCATTTTTAACCCACATAATAGCGTTAAATATAATATAAGCCTGAACCAGTATCAGCCAGCCGCCAAGGATCTTTGTATTAATTTCTTTTGCCATAAGAGCAAAACTACTTTAAAATTCAGATTATTGAAAGAGAAATAAAAAAGGCGGATTAGACTTTCCGCCTTTTCATTGAACGCTCCGCCGTGGTGCAGCGGAATTGAATTGTTATGAGGCCCGACCGGAGGTATTGGTAACAGGCTTTTCCCTCTTCCGAAAAGGGCATAACAATGGAACAAAATCTTATTTTATCAGATTCATCTTCTTTGCCGCAACAAAGCTTCCCGCGGTGAGTTTATAGAAGTAAACGCCGCTTGAAAGATTTGACGCGTCGAAATTAGATTCGTATGAACCCGGATTCAAACGCTCGTTAACAACAACTGCAACTTCCCTGCCCAGCTCATCATAAACCGTTAAACGAACATCAACCGCGCCGCTAAGTCCGGAGCTTGGAATATCAAATTTAATTGTCGTTGACGGGTTAAACGGATTTGGATAATTCTGGTTCAGGCTGAATTGTTTAGGAACAGTATTGGATACAGGTACAACGCCAAGAGGCAATCCTACTGCTTTTGAAATACCTCCATTGCTTCTGACAGCGTACATAGTTCCAACGCCATTCCTTGATTTGCCAATATGGTCGTAATTTCCTGCAGGCGCAGTGTACTGAGTTGACCATGTAGCGCCGTCATTACTTGAAAAATACACTATACTTGCAAGCCTGGTCACCCACCAGTATGAACCGTATCCTGTAATACCGGTTATATTTCCTGTTCCCGGTAATGAGCCTGTTGTTGCCGTCCATGCCAATCCGGCATTGGTCGTAAGCATTGTGTTTGTTCCGCCGGTCATTCCGTTGGTGGACGAATTGAACCAAATTGCGTAATCGCTGGCCTGCCCTGTTGTGGGTTCAGTTCCCCATAGGATCAGATTTGTGCTTTTATAAATGCGTGTGTTGGCTGTGCCAAACCAAACAGCCTGTGATACATTATCAAAAAAGAATGCGTTGTTATATCCTGCTTCAGTGCCTGCCTGTGGCAGATAGAACTGGGTCGAGTCCCATGTTACTCCGCCGGTTATTGTTCCCCACAAAGACCATCTTCCGCCAACTGGGTCGCCGACCATAAACCCGGCTGCAGCATTTCCCATCCAGATCGCATCGATAAATCCGGTATTCTGAGTAAACACCTGGGTCCAGGTTCCCCCGCCGTTAGATGTTCTGTAAACGAAAGTAGCGGTTGCCGATGAACCGGTAACAAGCGCTGTGTTTGCGTCTGTTCCGAATATGTTATAAAGATCCAAAGTTGTTGGTATAGGCGCAGCTCCAACGCTTAACCAGTTGGTTCCGCCGTTAGTTGTACGCAAAACTGTTCCGCCATTGCCGCATACCCAAACATTGTTATCATCATAAGCGGAAATTGAATTCAACGAGATTCCCGTAGCGGGCTGTGTTTGTTCGGTCCAAGTTTGTGAGAATGAAATTCCATGCAATAATAATAAGGCTCCTACTAAATAATAAATTTTGTTCATTTTACCCCCTAAATTTAGGATTTAATTGCAAAAAATTAACCCAATAGTAACGATAACTCAATACTCCTTTACCGTGATTATTTATTTTTGCTCTAATTTAAGTTCTTGTGGTATTTGAGGTTGTATGGCCTAAGTTAAAGCAAAACTGACCGCTTGAGCGGTCAGTTGCCTTAAAATCAGGTGTTATTCAGGTATTTCGTAGAAATTACTTCTGATTATTTTACTAATATCATTTTCTTTATGCTTTGGAAATTCCCCGCATTCAGCCTGTAGAAATAAACTCCCGATGAGAATCTATCCGCGTTCCAGTCTACTTTGTAAGAACCGGCATTCAGATTTCCATCTACAAGTTTTGTCACCACTCTGCCGAGAATATCATAAACATAAATCGAAACAAAAGAATTATTCGGTATGTCAAATTTAATTTGCGTTGCCGGGTTAAACGGATTAGGATAATTCTGGTACAATGCGAATTTTTTCGGGATACTTGTTGATACAGAATGGATCCCGATCACGCCGTTCGTTCCGCCCGAGAAACATTTAATCCTTCCGTCTCTGCAGCCTGCAACAAACTCGCTGCTGAAGTTGCCGTCAATACTTGTTAGTTTTGTAACCCTATCGGCACGCTGAGTAATAGCTGTGCCGAAAGTATACTGGAATAAAATAATTCCGGTAGCTCCGTCAACTACATAAACTGTTCCGGGTTGCTGCATTGAATAAGCTATTTCGTTGATTGTATCGCCGTTCAGATCGCCAAGCATACACACATCGCGCACGAATGAATTATTTGTGAAATTGGTCCACAAAACAGAATCTGTTTTCGTATCCAATCTGTATAAAGCCATGGGACCTGATAGAGTGAAATCAGAGAATCCATTTTTGTCTTTATCGTCAAGTATTTCAATTGTGCCATTGTTGCTTGAAGTTGTACTGCCTGTCCATATTTGATTGCCGTTGGTTCCTGAGATTGCAAATATGCCGCCGTTAAAGCCGTACATCCCGATTATATCGCTTTGTCCGTCATTATTAATGTCAGGCACTTTTTTCATGCTCCATACAACGCCGGAAGTCGTGTAGCCCCATGTCCCTGCGCCGCTATTGTTAAATGCGAAGATTCCATATGGGCCGCCGTTTGAACCATACGAAACAGCCCCGCCATTTTCATTCGACACAATGTCATATAAAAAATTTGCATTTTCATAAGCGCTGAAGAGTTCCTGCCCCGTAAGTCCGTTAAGGCAATAGACTGAATGCCTTCCGGTCATGTTAGCCTCGCCGCTTGCTGAAATCAGAACGTCGTTTACTCCGTCGCCGTTATAATCTTTATCAACTCTTATTCCGTTAATGTCGCCATCGGATGTGCTTATTGAATCACCGTAAGCCCATAGCCGCCTTCCGTCTTTGCCTGAAAGAGCATAGACCATTTCGTTGCCGCCTCCGCAGCCGATTATAACATCTTTTATACCGTCGCCGTTAATATCATTTGTTATTTGCAGGGCATCTTTGTAAGTGACAGATCCGGTATTTATTGTTCCAAAATTTGTATTGAATTTCCACAGTGTATCTGCAGTCACAGAAGAATTGCCGTTGTAGCAAATCGTCCAGTAATTTCCTGTGCATTCAATAATATCATTAACTCCGTCGCCGTTCACATCCGGAATTTCTTTTATACTTATTGGCTGCGGGTCCTGGGAACCTGTATTGGGATTATCAGGTACGGAGCCTTCCCACATGATATCACCTAGAGCAGTTGTATTATTTTGTCCGATGCCCGTTAGCAGCATTTTTGCAGTTGAATTATTCACAGCATTTGTGCTGAATACAGCAGAGTCATTGAACGTGGCTGTTGAATTCGGGTTGAACCAAATTCTCAAAGTACGCGTTTTTTGAGTATCTATGGTTATCGGGAAAGTTACATTGGTCAAATCCATTCTGAATCTGGCTGAGCCAAAGCTTACCGAATTGATCTGCAAAGGCTGCGTTCCCCTGTTTGTAATATCAAACGTATAGCCGCTAAGCGAATTGACCCTTCGCGTACTATAATTAGCGTTGTATTGCGACAGAGCTATATAAGACCCGCTGAATACGCCCTTACCAGTTAAGGTTATTACTTTCGTAGGCGTGCCGCCATCATTGCTTTGTATTCTCAGCTGACCTGACACAGTATCATAAGCTGTGGGTGTGAAGCTCAGCGTGTAGTTTTTGTTATGCCCCGGCAGAATAGTATCCGGAACTGAATTTGGAGAAATTCCAAAAACTGGATTTGTTATGTTAAATGCGTTGATAATAAGATTTGCCGAACCTGTGTTTGAAACAGTAAGGTTCTGGTTAGCTGTCGTATTAATTATCACGTTTCCAAAAGCAACAGAATTTACAGAACTTATTTGCGGGCTGCCTTGTCCCGTAATCGAATATTTGTATAATGTACGGTATGCATTTACATTGTTCCCGATCCTGTTTGCAATCAGCCACAGATATTGACCGTCCCAATACATTCCTCTTGGATCGCAATCATTATCGGGGTCCGGCGCCGGAAAAGAAAATAAAGTATCTCCAATAGCTTTCCTGTATGCGTAAATCCGTTCAGCTTCGCCCTGGAAACTGGTATTCACATAAAAAAGCGTGTCTCCCTTCACCGCCATTC
>CAZMRG010000083.1:0-14610 GCA_964568655.1 uncultured Ignavibacteriales bacterium
TTACTTCAGCTTGTCCATATACTCATGGCCGAACCCGGACACAAAGGATAGTTTGCCATATATAACTAAAGACGGCAAAGTGAATCCTGAAAGTAAAATTGGGACCGATGCCGGGACATTAGTTGAAGTGTGCGATTACGTTCTGCCTCTTGCGCTGGCATTTTATTTAAGCGGAGATGAGAAATATTCCAAACATGCAGCAGAACTGCTTAGAACATGGTTTCTTGACCCGGTAACAAAAATGAATCCTAATCTAAAATACGCTGAGCAGGTCATGGGGAAAAACGAAGGCAGCTCCGGCGGAATTATCGAAAGCAGGAATCTTATCAACGTGACCGAAGCGGCAGGATTGCTTGAAGGCTCAAAATCATGGACAGATAACGACATGACCGGGCTAAGGGCATGGTTCAGAGCTTATCTAAACTGGCTGCTCACAAGTGAAAACGGAATCGCGGAAGGCAAAACTAAAAACAATCACCTCACTTTTTACAAAGCGCAGGTGGTTGATTATGAACTGTTCACAGGTTCCGGCGTGGACGCAAATAAAGAACTGGAAAATATTAAGGCGCAGATCACATCGCAAATTGAACCGGATGGCTCCCAGCCGCTGGAACTAAACAGAACGAAATCATTTAACTACTCTGTCTTTAACCTGCAGGCATTTTTCATGCTGGCTGAAATGGGTAAGAATGCCGGAGTTGATTTATACAGCTATCAAACAGATGATGGAAGAAATATCCGCAAAGCGCTCGACTACATCGCTCCTTATGCAGATATAACAAAAGTATGGCCCTATAAAGAAATTGGAGGAATCGCCGAAGGAAAATACCGGCTCGCTGAAATATTAAGGATCGCTTCGATCAGGTTTCCTGATGGAAATTACGATTACCTTCTGAAGAACAATTATGCCCAGTCTTCAATTCTTACAAAGCAATGGAATTTATTCTATCCTGAAAAATAACCGGCAGGCGTTTTTTTTATTTAGAAATTTTCCGGGGTTTCACTTTTTATATGAGCCTAAAAATACGATATACTGCGCTAAATATTCAATTTCGTTACTTTTTAATGTACCGCCATATGGACGCATTAACGCGGACCTGCCGCCGGCTTTACCTCCGCTGCTTATCACTAGTTGTAAATGGTCCAAATTATGACTCATAGCAAAATTAGAATCTGTAAAGTTTCTCGGATGAGGATTCAGGTTGTAGGAATTAAATCCATTCCCTTTGCCGGTTTCACCATGACACACAGAGCAATATTTGCGGAATAAAATGCTTCCTTGTTCCTGCCCGTAGCTGAGTTTTACAAGATTGACCGAATCATTATTATTTACCGATTTGACAGTTGTATCGTTCTTGGGAGCTTGTTGAATTGAAACGTCAATTTTCTTTGAACAGTTCACCGCCATAAAGGTGATAAGCAGGATAATTATCAGGAAAGCTAATGATATCTTATTTCCCGCGTTAGCGCTTACTGCATATGTTTTTATTTTAATTTTCATGGTTTTATCGCTTTCCTTATATCATTTCAAGCTCATTAGATACGCAGTTATAGCTTCAGCTTCGTCATTTGTTATATTACAATTCGGCTCAATCGTTTCAGGGACCATGGATTGAGGATTCTTCAACCAATGAAAGACCCAACCCGGTTGTAGTCTGAGTCCGGTTTTATCCAGCAATGGTCCAACATACCCGCCTGCCGAACCGATCTGGTGGCACGATTGGCAGCTATATTTTGTATAATAAAGGCTCTTTCCTTTTTCAATCTGAGATTCGTTCATTACAATTTCACGCTCAAGGGTATCGTTAACAAATACTTTTCCCATATAATCAACAATGATCTTAATTTCAGAATCGGTGAGATAGAAGTTTGGCATGCGCTCCGTCATTATAGGGCGAATAGCATAGGGAGCCTTGAAATATACTTCCAGCCATGAGCGCTGAGTTTTAGAAGCTTCAAAAGACAGGTCAGTAGCAACTAACTTACCCTTTCCAAACATTGTATGACATCCGAAACAGGAAAGATCGTTTATGAGCTTTCCAAAATCCCCTTGCGGATTAAATGACGGAGGAGACGGATTTTTCACTATATACTCGTCGCTTAATTCATCGCTTGTATTACCAAGAAGAGCTGTGGCAACAATTCGGGTATCCTGCTCTGTAAATGAAAAGTCTGGCATCTTCAGCCCTTCCAAAAATACACGCGGGTTTTTTAGCTTCGTTGACAGGTATGACGGGAGAGACTGCTCAACACCTGATTTCCCGAATTCGATTTCATACAAATTTTTGCTTCCCACAAATGTCAGCTCGGGCCCTATCTCTGCGCCATTAGATATACCGCTAAGCTGATGGCACCCACCGCAATTATAGTTCCTGAAAAGATCAAGACCCTTTGCATATGCTTCAGTATCAGTCGTGTTAAACGATATCTGCTTCATCTTTTCATCCGCAAATTCGCTCGCAATATATGCTGTAACAGCGGTAAGCGAAGGTTCATCGAAACGGAAACGCGGCATTAGAACGCCCGGCTGGAATCGCTTCGGATTCTTAATATAGTTATACAGCCATTCTATCTGAACTTTACCGGCGACTTTTCCAAGATCATTTGATACATATCCTCCTTTTCCGTTTACAGAGTGGCAGCTGATGCAGCGGGCTTCGCTGAACTTTTTATTTCCAAACTGGACGAGCGCCTGCAGTTTGCTTTCATCTCCTTTTAATTGATCGGGTATTCGATCAAATTGTGCGTTATCTGAAAATGCCTTAAATGCGGACAGAAATTCAATAAGGTATCCAACTTCCCTGTCATTGAATCCGAAGTTTGGCATTTTTGTCTTTGGCAAATATTGCTTAGGAGCTTTCAGCCAGTTACTAAGCCAGTTTTTATTTACTTTGGCAGCAATGCCGTCCAAGGCCGATATCCATTGTTTTTCATACCCGTTGATTTTATGGCATGCCACGCAATTCGACCCCTTAATTAATTCTCTTCCCATTGTGAGAACCGGAGCCTGCGAAACGGCTGACTCCTTATGGCATTTAGCGCATGAGGATTCCATGTATTGCCCGGAAATTAAAGGCTTATCCCAGTACTTGACTTTCCCGGCCGCTTCTTCGTATGTAGTTGCGGCCCCTTGCCCTTCATGACAAATTGTGCAGCCATAGTTTTCATAATCATGATACATTGCAATGTGTGATTTAAAAGGCTGCTTAACGTTAGCCAATCCTTTCTCTTTCAGACCAAGGTGGCAAGTTATGCACCTGTCGATCTTACTCATTTTTCTGATCCAGATTTGCCTGATACCAATTTCTGTTGGGGTAACATCTCCCGGAATACTTTTTATGATATCATTATATTCATGCTGATAAGACCTCCACTCGCTGAAGTAATCTTTCAGCGGTGAGAGCGCCAGAACTACAAGCATACCGATACTGAAAATAGCTACGTATAATCTGTTCCTATTCATCTAATATATTCCTTCCCATGGCCATGTCCAATTCCACTCAGGACCCCGGAACAGCGTCCCGATAGTTGTTAATACGATCACAATTATTACGAACCATGTCATTATCCACCATGAGAGAGGCCTGGTTTTGATCCATTTGGAAAATCTTCCGCCGCCATTCATGTATCGGGTAATGATCATAAACAAAGTCATTCCCAAAGTCGGGAAGAGTATTGGGTACGCCCTGAAATAAAGCAGGAGTATGGTTAACAGCGCTATGACGGCTGGGAAAACGAAAGTTCTTTTATGATTAAGGTATACCCAAAGCGGTTCATGCTCAACATTAATCCTGAAATAAGGAAGTGCGAACAGGGCGATCACAGCTAAAAGCGGAAGTAAAACCCCGGCAACAAATGGCGGAAAGTAACAGAGCAGTTCCTGCAATCCTACAAAATACCATGGCGCTTTGGCGGGGCTTGGCGTATGGCCCGGGTTAGCAATCCACTCCAATGGCGCATTGAAAAGTAATGAAATTACAGATAAGACAATCACAAGAATCTCAAACGCTATCAGTTCTTTGATTACTAGATTCGGGAAAGTAGTTACAAGATCTTTTTTGTTAGGCTTTGCAAAAACTTTCTCATCAGCGGAATTGGTTCTTTCATAACCTTTTTTCGAACCCGTTGATTCTGTTCCAACGATGTCATTTAATTTATTCATAATTTGCCGCCCCTTGCGTTCACACTCCGCCGTCCTTTCTCACACGCCAGAAATGAATGCCCATAAAAACTACAGCGGTTACCGGAAGAATGAAGCAATGCAGAACGTAAAATCTTACAAGCGAATTTTCATAAACCACGTTGCCGCCGAGTAAAAGGAATGCTAACTTGTCGCCAATTCCAAATGGCACCGAGCGCACCATGTTTGTTGCCACCGTAACTGCCCAGAACGATAACTGGTCCCAGGGAAGCAGGTAACCCGTAAAGCTCAGAAGCAAAGTCAGGATCAAAAGAACTACGCCGATGACCCAGTTAAATTCCTTTGGGGGTTGCAGCGAATTTGTATAGAAAACTCTGAGCATATGCAAAAAAACCACAACAACCATAGCATGTGCAGCCCATCGATGCATGTTCCTCAGAAACTGCCCTGATGAAACTACGAACTGAAGATCCTTCATGTCTGAGTAAGCTGCAGGTACAGAAACGCGATAGTAAAGCATCAGCAACGCGCCAGTTATCGTGAGAATGATGAATAATCCAAGTGAAAGTCCGCCAAGACCCCATGTGTAAGTATACAAAATAGATCTCTTTCTGACCTTGACAGGATGAACGTGAAGGAAAAAATTATGAAATATTAACGCGGTACGGCTTCGGTCGGAGTCGGGAATTCCATGCCTGAATATTGACCGCCAAACTTTTGACTTAAAAATATCATTTAGTGTCTTTTTCATAACAAAGGTCGCTTATATTATAATATTACAGCTTCTTTTACATCTGACTTACGCATATCCACAATGATCTGCCGTTGCGCATTCAGGGTCATCTCAAATTTTGGAAGAGACTTGGGCGCAGGGCCATCAATAACTTCTCCGATCTTATTGTATTTGCTTCCGTGACAGGGACATGCAATTATCCCAAGCTCAGACCTTAAGTTTGTAACGCATCCAAGGTGAGTGCAAACTGCGGAAAGAGCGGTAAAAAGCCCTTCCTTGTTCCTTATTATATACACATTGTGTTCTTTAAAAAATGTGATGCTATCGGCATTAAAGTTTTCAATATTGCCGGCATTGAACTTTTGCGGCGGTTCCATTAATATATTCGGTGAAAGAAACTGCGCAGTCCTGAATATTCCGCCTGCTATAGCAACGCCTATAGCCCCTAAACCCGCTAATTTGAGGAAGCTTCTCCTTGAAATAGGTTTTTTGAAATTATTTTCTCCGGATTTGTCTTTATCCATTTTAATTTTTGAAAACTAAATATCTATATTAACATCGCCGCTCTCAGGAACTGTAACCTGCACATCCGAAATATTGTATTTTTCAGACCAGATCTTTAAAGTATAAGTTCCAGCAGGTACATTCTTGATTTTGAAACTACCGCCCTTACCGCTTACCGCAAAATAAGGAACGCTTAAAGTCAGTATATAAGCTTCCATTTCAGGATGCAAATTGCACAATATTGTTGCAATACAGTCAGCATGGTTGAAAGTGTATGACCTGATTTCTCCTTCCGGCCATGAGCCCAGGTTGAAATTTTCGGCGCACGCATCCGGAGAGTACACGTTATGCATAGTGTTGTCTTCATTCGTAAACTCGACTGTAGTGCCAACCAGGATCGGCAGCACATGAGGCGAGAATAACATATTCTTTTGGTGCATCTTTACTGTTGTACCTGTGCCGGAATAGGTCCCGTGCCATGTGTTGGATAAATATATGACGGCATTAATAATACCCTTAGAACCATTAGAAACCGTGCCGGTTATATTGCCGCCAAAAGAACTGTTTGAGACGAACATCGTTAATATTACCGCTAATACAAATAATTTTTTCATTTTTAAATTTCCTTACATAATTAATCGAAAATACATAAAATAAATGAGTATTCTTTTTTTACATTGCAAAGCCAATTTCCAAATCAAATGTAGTATTCTTACTGTTCGCTTTATCAAAGAACTTTTTGGCTTCCAGACTGAACTTAATGTTTGCCCTTGGGAGAAATGTAATTCCGGGTATAATTGACATTACCGCCTGATCGCTGCTATTTATGTCTGCGCGTGTCCATTCATACCGTACGAGCGCTATTAGCCATGGATAAACAACGCCGTTAGCCTGCACATAATAAGCAAGCGATTTGCAGTTTGGTCCGGACCCCGCGTACAAATCAGCGGGCTCATCGGAGTTCATATACATTAATGAGCTGTTAATGATGAACCTGTTTAGCCAGAGATCTATATCGCCTCCAAGTATGGTGAGTTTTTCGTCAACGGAACCCGATTCAATACCTTTATAAAAGTATCCTCCAATCGTAAGTGAATTGTCCATATATGGTTGCGTTGCAGTAGACTTTACCCCCTTCGTGACGCCGGTTTCGCTTAATCCGCCAAATTTATAAGTGACTTTGCCGCAAAAGTCCTTCGAAGGTTTAATAGAAGTAATTCCCTGTCCGTTCACTACTCCAAATCTATATGTCAGCCCGCCGCGATTCCCAATTCCGTTTAGCGCTCCCCATAATTCAAGCCCGAATTGTGGATTGCTGAAACTCCATCCGTTGCGGCTTGTCATATTTTCTATGTTGTAATTATTTGTAGTAAGCTTAAGTTCTCTGAGAGTCGGGTCTGCACGGACCTCTCCTGCCTTGACGTGGAACCCCGGGCTTGCATCCCACTGAATGAACCCGGTAAAAATAAAAGTATATGCATTGCCTGCATTAGCAAATCCGCTCTCTCCAAAAAACGAGAATCGGCTGCCCAATGTCCCGTAAGTCGTAAATTTCAGATAATTAGGAATATTAAAGTTCCATTTTGCAGTAGCGCTCATAGCGTCGTAGTTTATCAAACCGTTCAAATTTATCGATAGCGGTACAGTGCCCGGCATATCGCTTGGCCAAATTGCATCCCCTCCCAGTTTCACAGGTTCTTCTTTGACATAATTTGAGTCGCCGCCGGGCCATCTGAAACCGTTATTCATAAAGGCTTTCCCAAAAGAATTGAGTTGTGGGAACGCATAGTGACACGTTACGCAGCTTGTTTGATATTTTCGGGAAAAAGCAGGAATTCCATAACTATTTTCCACAGATAGCGCTACAATAAAAAGACATAGCAGTATATAAAATTTACTCATAAAAATACGTATCCTAAGTTACATTGCAAAATTTATTCTTAAATAGAATGAATTATTCTTACTATTTAAATTATCTAAGTATTTCTTACCCTCCAGGTCGATCTTAATATTAGCCCTTGGGAGAATTGTAATACCAGGTATGACCGAAATTACCGGTTGATAACCTCCGCGCAAATCTGCTTTTGTCCACTCATACCGAAATAGCGCCATGAGCCATGGAAAGATAACGCCGTTTGTCTGAACATAGAAAGCAAGCGATTTTCGGTTTGATGTTGCATTAAGATTTACAGTATCGGGCATATCAGAGTTCATATACATCAATGAACTGTTAATAATAAACCTCTCATACCAAATGTCTATATCTCCTCCGAGCACCGTAAGATTCTCGTTAGCGGTTCCTGATTCCGTTCCCTTGTAAAAGTAGCCCCCAAGAGTTAATGAATTATCCTTATATGATTTTTCTTCTCTCGATTTTACTCCTTTAGTTTCTCCTGTTACGCTTAATCCTCCAAATTTGTAAGTAACTTTACCGCAAATGTCTTTGGTAGGTTTGCCGGTATTATGGTTAGAATGGCAAGCGACGTGACCGCAAGTACCTTTGGGAGTGTTGGCCTGCGTGATACCTTGTCCATTCACAACTCCCATTCTATAGGTTAAACCACCGCGATTTCCAATTCCGTTAACCGCTCCCGATACTTCTAAGCCGAATTGTGTATTGCTTAAATTCCACCCGTTCCGGCTGGTTAAGTCTTCGATATTGTAGTCGCTGACTGTTAATCTTAAGTCTCTGAATGTAGGGTCTGCCCGGACCTCTCCGGCTTTGATATGAAGTTCAGGATATAAATCCCATTGTATGAATGCAGAAAAATCAAAATTGATAGCGTTGTATTCTCTTACAAATTCTGTCTCCCCAAAAAACGAAAAGCTGTTTCCTAATGTTCCTCCATACATAATATTCAGATAATTAGGTATGTTAAAATCCCATTTAGCAGTGTCGCTCATTGCTTTATAATTGATCAGCTCTGTTAAATAGATTGAGACAGGAGATGTACCCGGAATGTCACTTGGCCAGACTGCATCAGGAAAAGCTCTTTTATTTCCCGGAGCGCCCAAACTGACAGGTTCTTCTTTGACATAATTTGAATCTCCGCCCGGCCATCTGAAACCATTATTCATAAAAGCTTTTCCAAATGCATTCAGCATTGGATATGCATAATGACAAGTCACACAGCTTGTCTGGTATTTTCTGGAAAAAGCAGGGATCCCAAAACTATCTTTAACTGAAAATACCGCAATTAAAACAAACAGACATAAAAACATGAAAAATTTTCTCATAGCGCTCACTCCTTAACTCTCAACGTAATTTATGAATGATTCTCCGTACTGCCTCTTTAAACGCAGTACGGAGAAAATCATCATATCAAAGTAATTTGTTACTACTTAGTCGGATCAAGAAAACCGTGTGGAAATTGATCCTGCCATCCACCATCGCCCTGAAAACCGTAGTGGCACGTGAAGCAAAAGCCGTTGGTATCGCTTATTTGTGAATACGATGGCGGCTTTACCCAGAAATTTAAGTGACAAGAAGGTTTACCCGGTATATTCGTACCGCATAGTTGTACGGTTTTCACTGAATCGATGCCTCTATCGCCCGGGTTTGAACCAAGGCCCCAACTTGGCTGCTGTCCGTGGTTAGCCAAAGAATCATTAACAGTGTTTCCCCCAAGTGCATCCCAGTAATGATGCTGTATTAGAGCATCGGAAGTAAACATATGTTTCGCTACTAAAGCCGTACCGTCGTCTAAATGATGAGTTTCTGTGTACCCAAGTTTGTAATACACAACGTTCCATGCCCACCTGTTTAATTTATGACCATCGGAAAATGCAACAATCGAATTTTCGCCATCAGCTTCTGGATCTGTCTTAATTTTACACAAAGTATCCCCGGAACCTGTAAGAACAATTGATTGTCTCAGACGCCTTCCAACATATACACGTTCGTCCTGAGATGGATCAGCTATATATGTGGGTTCTCTTAAATCGGTAAGATTATTGATGATTAAATAATAATTGCCTGCTCCGATTCCCGTCAAATCAAAAGTTGCTACACCGTTGCTCACTGAAGCCGCCTTCAATGAATTGCCGGGGAATGCATATAAAACTGCACTAGTAATTGGCCCTTGAACCCAGGCGCTGTCCGAGTCAACTATATTTGTATCCAGCGACACGGTAAGTTTGCCTACTGTTGTTGATGTTGTGCTATTGTTGCTGCATGACCATATAAGAGTGAACCCCAAAACTAATGTGATCATTGCTGTTAGGTATATCTTCCACTTTGTTAATTTCAACATTTTAATACCTCTTTTTTTGTTTTTAATTTTAATTTTATTTATTAGCATTGGTTTTTCACGATATTTGGAACGCTTGAAACACAATATATCAATGCGTCAACTGGTGAATCAAACATACAGGTCGCTTTTCAAACCAAATGCATGATCTAACCGCCGCTTTCACGCGGAAGTCAAATTGCTTATTTTAAGATTTAAATAATTTTTAAGAAATGAACCTGGGGGGCGGATCTGAAACTATGAAATATCCTTTCAGGATATTTGTGAAATTATCCGGGACAATGCCGTTTTCGGCTTGAACCGGGTATAAGTCGGAATTTTGAGGCTGGATAAAATTCAGGTTAGCAGCCTGAACTGTGTTTTCGGATTGGAATAAACCGTCGCGGTCTTTGTGAGTATCAAAGTAACTGCAAACAGATTTCTGGAAATCTTCTTCGTCAAGATCATGAATGCAATAAACAGAAAGGGTATCTTCTGAATCCTGTTTTGAGATCACATCATACAAATTACCTTTGTAAAAAAACTCATCAGCATTTATTTCAACATACATGGTTTTCTCTGACAGTTCCTTTTTGCTGATCTTCAGCAAAACGGTTTCTCCATCAAACGAACCTGTTGCCAACAGAGAAATTTTTTCCCTGGCGCTTTCTTTAATCAGATTGAGTTTTGAGTAGTAAGTTAGGATGAACAAGCCCGAATTTATCAGGAAAAAACAGCAGATCAGTATGAGTATGCATTTTTTCATCATAAGAGGTCAACATTTCCAATTCCTCTTTCAGTATAATCAAATATATATATATAATTCAGTAAAAAAAATGAAATAGGAGTAATAAACCGCCGGCAAAAAAAATCGCCGGGATATGTTGTGTTTCCAAACGATTTTTACTCCATTATTTATTTCAAACAAAAGGAAGGCGCTCCTTCAATAAAAGTAAGAGTCCGAAAGTGATATATTCAAACTCTATTACTTTCGTGAATTATATCGGAAAAAATGCTTTTTTCGGTGAATTGATTATATTTTCGGTTTTGGCTATATTTGTAGCTATTCAATAAATTCCTGAGTAGCTCAGTTGGTTAGAGCATCTGACTGTTAATCAGAGGGTCGTAGGTTCAAGTCCTACCTCAGGAGCGCATATAGGTTATAAATAATAAAGGCAGTTATCTGGATTTGGTAACTGCCTTTTGCTTTATATAGAAATTTCTGGCTACGATTTGGCTACGATTCATTTTAGAACTTATACTTTTTCATAAATTACTATGTCCTATTTTGGGTAGGGTCTCACAATTTATGATTTCGATAATTTATGTAATACTAAAGTAATTTTCGAAATAACATAATAATTACATCCCGTGATTATCATTACAAAGATCTCTATCTTAAAAATCCTGGATTGTTGGAAGGAAATTTACAGATTATTGCATGTGCAGGCTTTTAAAATCGGGATTGATTCTTTTCATCACTCATTTTAAATTTTATATACTTATCAAAAATATAAAATTACAAAAAATGATTATTTTTTCCTCAACCAATAGAAGTAGTCCCTATTTCATCCTATTGGATGATTGATTAATCTTCAATCTCTGCGTAGTTTATATTGAGTTAACGAGATTAAACAATATTGTAAAGAAGAAAATGAAAAATTTAAAAAGTGATGTAAGTTCTAAAACAAATGAGCTTATAGAAAAAGGTAAGAAAAAAACAAAAGATTCATGGGATGGTGCAAAGGAAAAAGCTAAAAGTACTATTGAAAGCGCCAAAGACTTTTTAAACAAAGGTAAGAAAAAGATTGTACTTAAATAAGATGCTTTGGATGCCCGATTTAATACCTACAAATTAGTAATTGCAGAGGTAATAGTTTTATGTATATCTAATAAATGGTTTCGATATAAATTAATTTAACTTTGCAATTCTAAATTGAAATAATAGATTGTTATAATTATTAATTTAATAGGAGAACATATCATGTGGTGGACAATTTTTGCAATTCTTTTAGTACTGTGGCTGGTTGGATTCGCTGGTTTTCATGCGGGCGGATTTATTCATATTCTTTTGGTAGTGGCAATAGTTGTTTTGATTTATAGACTTGTAACAGGCAGACGGGTTACCGAATGAAAGTAAATCACCGCCTCCTACTTAGGTTGTCAGATAATTTTGAGCAAATTTTATTTAATAGATGTTCAAAATATTATTAAAATGGGATAACATCCTATTGATTAATTGACTAAACTTCATTCTTTGTATATCTTATACCAATCTTAAACTTTTAAACTAAAAAAATAAACAAAAACAGACTTTCAAAAACACTATTTGCAGCTTTGAATAAACAAATGATAATTTTCTTTTCAGACATGCAATGGAAGAGCGTAACCATATAATGAAAATATTGGAATATATTTTAAATAAATGAAACAGTTAAAAAGTTCCAATAAAACATCCGCTTCCGAAACCATGAATGATAATGTTACTTCGGAAGGCTCATTAGGAGTTAATAAACCTTTATTTAATCAGAAAATTTCCACTGGCATTCCGAGTCATGTAGGTTTCATTCCCGATGGAAATCGCCGCTGGGCTTTGTTTCATGATTTACCCAGGGAAGCTGGGTATGCTCATGGTATCAACCCGGGGCTGGTACTCTACGAAAAATGTAAAGAATGCGGGATCAATGAAACTTCCATCTATTGCTTTACCCAGGACAACACAAAGAGGCCTTCCATTCAGAAACAGGCATTTATTGAAGCCACAGTTGCATTCGCTTTAGAGATTGCACGCCGGGGAGCATCTCTTCTTGTTATCGGCGATGAAACCTCGACGCAATTCCCCAAGGTATTAAAAGAATTCCGTCAGCGTCAGGGTGTCGGAATGAAAGTTAATCTTCTGGTTAACTATGGGTGGGAATGGGATCTTGCCGGTCTTAAAAACGGCGGCCTGCGTTCAGGTGAAATTTCACGTTTGGATTTAATTGTACGCTGGGGAGGAGGACGCAGATTGAGCGGTTTTCTTCCTGTGCAATCGGTTTATGCTGATTTTTATGTTAGGGATGAGTATTGGCCAGATTTTGATCCACAACATTTTGAGCAGGCGCTTAGCTGGTTTAAAAAACAGGATCAGACACTCGGCGGGTAATGGCATAACTAATCTCATTTCTCAACCTAAACCTTTCCTCACAAAAGATTTAGTTTCTTTTCCATCTTTTTGAGTGATTGATTTAGCGCTAAGTATGGTTGCGATTTAAATAGGGATATTGAATCACCTGTGAATATTGATCAGATGCATATAGAAATCCAGAAGATTTACAGTTTCGCCGAAAATATAATTTAGTCCGAACCGGATATGTATTGAATCAAATTATCATTCAACAAGAACCAACATTTTCTAAATATAAAACATGAAGGATTAAAATGAGTACGATCACTACTAAAGATAACACTCAAATCTATTATAAGGATTGGGGGACGGGTCAGCCAATTGTATTCTGCCATGGCTGGCCGCTCAATGCTGATGCCTGGGAATCCCAGATGGTCTTCCTTTTTGCTCATGGCTATCGTTGCATAGCTCATGACCGTCGCGGCCACGGTCGATCCGGACAACCATCAAATGGCAACAATATGGATACATATGCTGCTGATCTTGCGGAACTATTCGAAGCGCTCGACTTAAAAGGTGCAACCCTGATTGGTCATTCAACAGGCGGAGGTGAAGTTGCACGTTACATTGGGCAAAACGGCGCTTCACGAGTAGCTAAAATTGTTCTGATGGGATCAGTGACTCCACTTATGTTGAAGACAAAAGCAAATCCCGGCGGACTACCCATCGAAAAGTTTAATGAAATCCGCGCCGGCGTAACTGCAGACCGGTCGAAGTTCTTTATGGATCTGACCACTCCGTTTTTTGGGGCTAACCGCGAAGGACATAAAGTCACACAGGGAATGCGCGATGCCTTCTGGTTTCAGGGAATGCAAGGAGGATTATTGAACGAACTCGATTGTATCAAAGCTTTCTCGGAGACGGATTTTACAGAGGACTTGAAGAAATTTGACGTCCCCACACTGATCATTCATGGCGATGAGGACCAGATCGTACCGATCGCTGATTCAGCTTTGCTCACATCGAAACTGGTCAAAAACGCTGCATTGAAGATCTATACGGGCGGTCCACATGGTTTGACTGATACAAACAAAGACCAGCTTAACGCAGACCTGCTGGCTTTCCTAAAAGTATAAAATAGTTCGGCTGGAAATAAATATCCGGAAAATCAGAATAAATAATTTTCAATGAATTTTTAATCATAAGAAAGGTCATAGTATGAAAGGATATAAATCAAACATCGAAAAGAGTACTTTGGGAAATAATAATTTCCGAAAAGTGTTGTATACCGCTCATCATATGCAACTTGTACTGATGAGCCTTAAACCCGGAGAGGAAATAGGAGCAGAAATTCATAAGGATTCTGATCAATTTTTCCGTTTTGAAGGGGGGACCGGGAAATGCATTATTGACGGGAATGAATATCAGGTGAAAGATGGAGATGTTATTATTGTTCCCGCAGGTGCAGAACATAATGTGATAAACGTGGAAAGCTCTAAAGAATTAAAAATGTATACTATCTATGCTCTGCCCAACCACCAGGATGGTGTGGTAAGGGCTACCAAAATAGATGCAGAAACCAATGAAGAAGAATTTGACGGTAAAACAACAGAATAAGTAATTTCCAATATGTAGTAAAGACTGTTAATCAGAGGGTCGTAGGTCGCAGACCCGGCGAAGACGGGTTCAAGTCCTACCTCTGGAGCAAAAAGTCCGCTATTGAGCGGGCTTTTGTTTTATAAGCTCCTTATGTACATAACAGAGGTTGTTATCGGTAAACAAGATTGTTTTTTTTATTGTTATCTCCTGCTTTTGAGAAGAAAAGAGTTAGTCGTCAAAAGTCCCATTAGCGTGATGTAAGAAATTTTTTCCCACAGGGTACCCTGGAACCCTTCCT